>JBAXBD010000670.1:0-3774 GCA_037142165.1 Schlesneria sp.
GCCTATAAAATACGAGGAATGGTCGAAGTCGAACAAACTCGATCAAACTTTGACATTTATTTTGAATAGATTCAGTGAGCAACCGGATTTCAGTCGGAGAAAAGAGAAGATGGATTTTACCACGGAGGTACGGAGGTCACGGAGAAGATTTCCGATGCAGGAAATTCAGTGAATTTTTCCTCGTTCATGAATTTGAAACCTCCGTGTTCCTCCGTGCCTCCGTAGTACTAACGTTTGATTTCTTTGCGAGGCGCGAAGAATTTGTAAAAGAAAAGAGTCCGGGGGCTGACGCACCCCGGCTCGCCTCGACTGTGTTTTTCGTGTTTTTCGTGGTTCAATTTCTTCTCATGATTGGGTTGCGGGCGAAGCCCGCGCTAGGCTCTTCGTGTCCTTCGTGGTAATTCTGTCCCATTCTCCACTTCCGAACAATCCGATCAAGAACGCTCCAGCGAGGAAACTCGTACCTGATACTGGTAAAATCGAGCTATATTCTTTTCGTGCTAACTGCAGCCACTGCGGCATCCAGGTGAGTCAGCAGTCTGTCCAACTCGGCACGCGTTTCGTCGTCGAGACTCCACGCATTGGGCTGGCGACGACGATCCGTTGTGAAAAGCCCATTTTTATGAAGAACGTACTTTTCGACCGCCAGAAAACCGTCGAGTCCCGCCTGAAGCTGCAGGGCGACCAGTGAGCAAATCGGAAAATGCAGGCGGTAAATGGCTTCTTCGTCCTTTCTGACGAGTGCTTTCCACAGCGCGATTACACCTGGCAGAAACTCCATACCTGGCATGGTTCCGGCAATTCCACGCCGGGCACAGTCCACCAGGCAGATGCCGCCCGACCCGTCAAAAATCCTTGCGCTGCCGCCTGTGGCGTTGCGAAGTGCCGAGACATTCGGGCCGATCGGTGAGGCTTCGGGTTTAAACAGGATTTTTTCGCATCCAAACCGTTTGATCAATTCGACACTGACATCCAGTGGAATCGGTTGACCCACGTAACCTGACGCATCCTGAACGATCACAGGTATCGAAATACTTTCCGCTAACGCGACAAAGTAATCTCGAACGGCGTGTGCGGGCGACCGTGTCGAAAGTGGCGGAATAGCCATGACCGCAGACGCGCCAGCTTTTTCTGCAATTTTTGCGTACTCGATGGCTTGGTTCGTAGACTCGGCGCCAACCCCCGCGACGAAAGCGCCTCGACCCGCGTTGATGTCACCGAGAGCTTCAGTTAACGCAACACGTTCGTGAAACGTCAGGCGTAACAGTTCCGAGACCATCCCGGTTCCAAAGCCGTCCGCGCCAACAGAAAACGCCCAATCGATCTGTCGACGCAGACTTTCGAAATCGATCGAATCGTCATTGAGAAACGGCGTATGAGCGATCGGCAAAACACCGCCGATGATTGTCGTCATGGTCATTCTCTACTTGCAGCCTTTGTTGGAATTACAGACAGCTTCGGATCGGCAACATACGGTTTCAACGATGCAAATGACAGCAAACCGTCGAATTGTTGCGGTTCTTCATCTTTCGACGTGGTTTACTCGAATCCTTGGCTATTGAACTCTATAATCAAAAAGAGTTCACTGTCCCGTTCCGAAGTGGCCGTGTGAAAAAATTTCCTTGCGAGACCTGTTTCATCGATTGCGAGTTGAGATTCGAAAACTCCGTTCGATTGATGCGTCATTTTGTGACGTGAGAAGTTTTACGTTTTCAGGAATATTCGGCTGATATGGCTTCCGAGATTGCTCCGCCTGATGAAATCAATGACGGTCTGTCTGTCGGAATCGTGCAGACACAGTTTGCAACGCTGTTCGAACCGCCAAACCTGCTGACACTCGAAAGCGGTGTAAAACTTGGCCCGGTCAAAGTCGCCTATGAAACGTACGGTGAACTGACGCCCGAAAAGGATAATGCGATTTTCGTCTGCCATGCGTTGACCGGCGACGCACACGTGGCGGGAAAGCACTCAGTCGACAGTCGTAAGCCAGGCTGGTGGGACGGTCTCGTCGGACCTGGCAAAGCTCTCGATACCA
Organism: Schlesneria sp.; assembly: GCA_037142165.1. Lineage (GTDB taxonomy): Bacteria > Planctomycetota > Planctomycetia > Planctomycetales > Planctomycetaceae > Schlesneria. The sequence goes on from JBAXBD010000670.1 coordinate 2,036, forward strand.
CCAGGTACTTCGTAGTCTGTGCCAACGTTCTTGGCGGATGCCAGGGGACAACGGGACCGAGTTGTGTCGATCCTGAGACGGGTCAGCCGTATGGACTCAGGTTTCCGTTCATTACGGTGGGTGACATCGTCGACGTCCATGTCGCCCTGGTCGAGAAGCTGGGGATTTCACGGCTCCTGGCGTTAATTGGCGGCAGCCTCGGTGGAATGCAGGTACTGGACTGGGTTTCTCGATATCCCGAGATGGCTCACGCGGCAATCTGCCTCGCGACGGCGGCCAAGCTCTCTGCGCAGGGCATTGCCTTCAATGCGGTGGGACGCCGGGCGATTACGACAGACCCTCAATTCCAGCACGGTGATTATTATGGCACAGATGCGTCAAAATACGGGGAAGTTGGCCCTCGTGCCGGCCTGGCCCTGGCGCGCATGATCGCACACATTACCTATCTGTCCGAAGCATCAATCGAACGCAAATTTGGTCGAGACCTTCAGCATAGCGATCACCTTGCCTACGATTTGCAAAGCGAGACGGAATTCAAGATCGAAAGCTATCTACACTATCAAGGGAAGCGATTCATCGAGCGATTTGATGCCAACAGTTATCTGTATCTGACGCGGGCAATGGATTACTTCGATCTGGCACAACGTTACGGTTCGCTACGAAACGCACTCGGTCGGACCGATGCCAGATTTCTGATTACGTCATATCATTCCGATTGGCTGTTCCCATCCAGTCAAAGTCGCGAGATCGTCAGCGCGTTGCTTGAGACTCATCGTCACGTGACTTATTTAGAGCTGGAAAGCGTGTTCGGACACGATTCGTTCCTGTTGGAGATCAAACAACTCGAAGAGCTGGTTACACCTCTGTTGCGTGAGACTTATCGGCGTACTCGAGTTTAATAAAAATATTTCAACGACAAACGTGTGAATCGACCCGAATCGCTTCATCCTATGGATTCTTGATCCCAAACGACGGAGTTTTCTTGTGCGACGTTACAGTGTTCTTGATCCCACCGCAGCGTTAACAGATCGTCTGATCATGGATCAGATTGGCCGATCAAGCCGCGTCATCGACTTGGGGTGTGGTGACGGAAGACTGTTATGCCGGCTTCGAGACGAACTTGGCTGCACCGTTCAAGGGATCGAACTTGATCATCGCGAAGTGATTGAAGCCATTTCAAAAGGGATGCCCGTGATTCAATCGGACCTTGATCGGGGCCTGAAAGAAATTCCAGAACAATCATTCGATTATGCCGTCCTTAGCCAGACATTACAGCAGGTGCGGCATCCTCAAGAACTGTTGCGCGAGATGTTACGAATCGCGAAACGAGCGGTCATTCTGGTCCCGAATTACGGACATTGGTGGATTCGCGTGCAAATCCTGCTTCACGGCAGGGCTCCGATGACGAGTTCATTGCCATACGATTGGTACAATACGCCAAACCTGCACTTTCTTTCGATGATCGACTTTCGCGAACTGTGCGAACAAATGAAATTCAAAATCGTCGTTGAAATACCAATCGTCCGAGGAAAAGCAGCGGAACGAGCGTGGGCAGCAAATATCCGAGCGGATAACGCGCTGTATGTTCTCGAACACGCATAACTTGACGGTTGAAAATCGAGTTCCAAAAGCAATTCACTTGATCAAAAAGGACGTCCAAATGAGAAGTTTGCTACTGATTCTTGCAGTACTTTCCGCAGTGCCACTCTCTGCGTTCGCGGCTGATTCAGACAAAAAGG
>JBAXBD010000671.1:0-3763 GCA_037142165.1 Schlesneria sp.
TGAGCACCTTCGTTGGTGTTGAGCACCTTCGTTGGTGTTGAGCACCTTCGTTGGTGTTGAGCACCTTCGTCGGGGTTGAGCACCTTCGTCGGGGATGAGCACCTTCGTCGGGGATGAGCACCTTCGTTGGGGTTGAGCACGTTCGTCGGGATTGAGCACCTTTGTCGGGTTTGAGCACCTTCGTCGTCGGTGAACTCCTGATTTATTGGTCCTATATGTCCCATAAGTCCTATAAGTCCCATTCTTCCTTCAAAAAGCACCTTCGTCGGGGATGAGCACCTTCGTCTAACTGAGGGCGAAGTCCCATATCAAGACTTTAACTATCTTAACTTCGTTACCTTCCTTACCTTCTGTTCAAAAATCTTATCCTTGTGTTTTGCATGAACCGGCGTGCCGCAAACTCACCTCGAAAAGTTCTCGCGAGTTCGACCGACTTCGCCTGACTTTTTCGTGTTTTCGAACTTTCGTGATCGCCTTTCGCCTTTTTTATCCAGACCGCGAAATCACCAGGAGACTCACGAATGAACGAAAGTACGAAAAAATGCCGCCCCGCATGACCGCACAACATTGTAAAAAAACTACAAAAACAGTTGACGCACGTCAATAGAAAAATGAAAAATATGTCTTAACGTTTGGAATCACCTGAAACGCCAGCCCGACGCGCAAGCGAGGGGGCTTCTCTTCGTCTTAACGGGAATAAGATCCCTCGCTTGCGCGTCGGGCTGACGAATAATCCCGGCTCTTATCTTGCCACCGGCAAATACTGCCGACTTCGGAGCCATTAACCCGCCTCAGTTCGATATGCCGATTCGGCGTTGAATTCCTCTCTCGACTCTTAGTATCTGTCAATAATAAGCTTCGATTGATGATTCAGGCCGCGACAAGCTCACTCAATTGAAACCATGTCGTCCCCATGAAAGCAATCTCCAGTTTGTTGCTTTTGTTCTTGTTGTCGACAGCCGGTTGCGCTGTCGTTGGATCAACTCAGCACGACTCTTTCGCGACAAAAGATCGCATCATTCCGTCGAATCCGAACGGCTCTGAAACACCACCGTATGGATCTGAGCTGCTTCCAAATGGCGTGGCATCAATCGATCGCGAAGTGTCGCAACTGGAAATTGACCGAACTCCCGTCGGTTCGTACGTTAGCGTCACCGCCCTTGATCAGCCATTTCAGGGAACTCTCCTGCGCAAAGAACCCGGGAAGCTGGTGCTGGTTAACAGTATGTCACAGGAAGTACTTGTCGATCACGATGGTCAAAAATATGCCAGGAAAAACCACACGCCGTTCCAAATCGTCGAGATGTCTCAAATCTCTCACTATTCAATTGTCGCCCCCCCTTCAGACAAATTCGCGCCGAAAGGAATGAGATATCGGGCAGACGACCTCACCGTGGACGCATTCGAGTTTGGCAGTGGTCGCATTCAGCGCTGGTTCGAACCGCCGTTGAATTCACCACTGAGTCTTCAGAGATGCTCACCCGTTGAACTGGAGCGGAAGCTGGCAGAAATTCCATCCGGTTCACAGATCGCGATCCTTGATGTATCGGGGCAGAAGTTTAACGCGATCCTTTTGAATAGGGGGCAGGAAGGACTGAAGCTGTCAAACTGCATAACGCAGGAATTCGTCCCCGGTCCCGATGGGAATAGTCAACTCAGGACCCGCTGTGTTCCCTGGCAGACAATTCCGATTCAGCAGATTTCAAGTTGCTCCATAGTCAGCCCGCCTCCGTCCGATCTCGCCCCGGCAGACGATGATAATCATTACGATCTTTGCGTAACCGACATCATATACAAGAGCGGCCGACGTCAGTCTGATTGGAAATCGGCTCAGGATGAACGTGAAGTCGGACGACTTCTGACCGGTCGCCCAAAGTGGTGGATCTTCCTGGGTATGTAAGGTGCTCAACGGAGATTTCACAGATCGCGCAATTCGGGAACCCGGCTTTATCGACAAAAACGCTGGGTCGCCGAGTTCCGCAATCGGTCGATCTCCGCCTGGGATGCGAACCAACGGCAAAGACGCAATCGGATTACATTTCGCCGTTAACAGCCGCGAAGTGGCGCAGGAATACAGCCTGGGGTTTCAACCCCAGGTCGATCATCATCAAACGCGAGTCAAGCTCCGAAGGAGCGTAGGTGTAACCTCACAGTGCCACGGGAAATCCATTCAAGAGTCTATCAACAAACCGTTCGTTTGTGGCCATCCCATTCGGGGCATCACGGGATCAGCCGCAGGAATCCTGCGCCCTTATCAGGGCTAATCATCCTCCGATTCGGACTTTTCCTGGGGTTGAGACCCCAGGCTTTATTCCTACACCGCTTTGCGGTTAAGACAATGCCACAATCGATTTTTACGTCATTTAGTAACATGAAGAAAAAGGGCAGGTCCAATATTGACAAAAGAACTTGAAAACAACTGGACCTGACCCCTTCATTTCCTTGATGTGAACGAGCCTGACGCAGCTGCAGCGATGACTCGTTATGGCATTGGTGCTACACCAAACACGATCGTGATTGACCCACAAGGGAATGTACTCCGACAGCGACAAGGTGGGATGGGCAAGACTGAAATCCTTGAGTTGCTAGGAAAAATGAATCCCCCCTCGACGAAAGACTTGTAACGCAGGATGGCCATGGTAACCATCTCACTGCGATCATTATCAACGAATCAATTGAGCAAACCGGAGCGGCGAATCGGTGGAAGAAGTACAAAATGTTTGAAAATAAAAATGATCCAGTCGCTCCCAGGAACGTCTTTATTACGCGAGTCTTCCTGAGCTTTCTGTCATCGCTCTTGGTCGTTGCTGTTTCGCTCGGGATTGGGACTTGCGGATATTATTTTTTCGGCGAACTGGCCTGGATCGATGCCCTTTTGAATGCTTCGATGATTCTTGCGGGAATGGGGCCTGTCGATCCGATGAATTCCGTCGGCGGAAAATTGTTCGCCACTTTCTATTGTCTGTTTAGTGGCATCGTCTTTTTGACATTGATGGCGATCATCCTTGCCCCGATCTATCACCGATTCCTTCACAATTTTCATTTTGTCGACGCCGATGACGCAAGCGATGATTAGTTCAGATGGGGCTCAAGAAGAGATCGGTTGTCTGCGGGTTCGGTGATGTAAGCATCTCCTGTTCATCGACAGGAGTCGCTTGCACAACACGGGTTTGTCTTTGTGAAGCAATTCACACGTCGTTCATTTCGTAAAATGAACCGCCTTTCTCGACGGAGGGTGCTTGTGGTTTGTGTGAAAACTCCGTCTACTCTTTAATGAGTCACAACTTTGGTGACCACGAATTCTCACTCTTCCGAAATGAACGATCATGAAGCGGCAATTGGTCAGCATGGTGGTGGCGATCGCAATGTGTCTTACGGTCCCGATGGCATTTGGCCAGCAGCGCGGCAAAGGTAACGAAAAAGAAAAGCAGGAAAAGCCGGGCGAAAAACAAGGGAAGGGGGCTGAGCCACATAAGGGTGCGGAGCCTCATAAAGCGGGCGAAAAGCCGGGGAATGAAAATAAGGGTGGCAGCAAGCCGCCTGGTGGAGAGTGGTCAGAAGGTCCTGGTAAGAAGGCTTCTCCTAATCAGGCCCGTAATGCCGAAGAGGAAGCGAAGCATAAGTCATCTCAACCATCCGGTGCTGAAGGGGCTGCTGCTGGTGCGGCCGCCGCGAATAAGAACAAGTCCGGCGCCACGGGAGCGGAAGGTGCCGCAGCGGGTGCTGCCGCAGCCAATAAGAACAAGCCGGAGGCTACCGGTGC
>JBAXBD010000672.1:0-3746 GCA_037142165.1 Schlesneria sp.
GCCGACATCTCCCGATGAAATCGCATTGGGATTCAGCCGAGTCTTGTCTGGTTCCGGCGAGACTTGAGACTGGACGATCAACCAGCCTTAACGGCTGCGATCATTCGTGGGCGCCCGATCATTCCGTTTTACATCTGGGATGAATCCGGTCAATCTGAATGGCCATCGGGTGCTGCTAGTCGCTGGTGGTTGCACCATTCTCTTGATCGACTCAACAAACAGTTGACCTCGCTCGGCTCGCGACTCATCATTCGAAAGGGCGATGCTCTTTCGGAGCTGATATCGGCGATTGACGAGACAAAAGCGACAGCCGTTTTTTGGACTCGCTGTTACGAACCCGCGAGTGTCATGAGGGATTCTCGAGTGAAGTTGGAGTTGCGAAATCGGGGCATCACTGCCGAAAGCTCCAATAGTCAACTTTTATTCGAGCCTTGGGAAATCAAAACGAAAGAAGGACGTCCGTACCAGGTGTTTACGCCGTTCTGGAAATCGTGCCTTAACAGTGATCCACCCGGGCTGCCACTGCCAGCTCCAAAACGCCTCTCGTCACCCGATCATTGGCCCAGTTCATTAACGATTAATCAACTGGACCTCCTCCCGAAGATTTCGTGGGATGACGGCCTGAAATCAACCTGGCAAGCGGGTTCGAACTCAGCGGCCGCCGAATTAAACCGATTTCTAGAATCGACCGTATTTGATTACGATATTAATCGCGACCAGCCGGCCCGTCGGGGGACATCAATGCTGTCACCTTATTTGCATTTTGGTGAGATCAGCCCGCGTACAATCTGGCACGCAACAAATCGAATTGTCATAGAACTGCGTGACGGGCACAAATCGACCGGTGTCGAAACCTTTTTAAAGGAAATTGGCTGGCGAGAATTCGCCTACCATTTGATGTATCACTTCCCAAAGACCACGAGGCAACCCTTGCGGCCGGAGTTCTCTCGATTTCCCTGGCGGAAGGATGAGAAAGGTCTGGCTGCGTGGCAGCGTGGACAAACGGGATATCCAATTGTTGATGCGGGAATGCGAGAACTATGGAATACGGGATGGATGCATAATCGCGTTCGCATGATTGTCGCTTCGTTCCTTGTCAAGGATTTGCTGATCCCGTGGCAGCGCGGCGCCGAGTGGTTTTGGGAGACCTTGGTGGATGCCGATCTCGCCTCCAACACGCTGGGTTGGCAATGGAGCGCAGGTTGTGGAGCGGACGCAGCGCCGTATTTTCGCGTTTTCAATCCCACAAGTCAGTCCGAGAAATTCGACCCAAGCGGCGAGTATCTTCGGCGGTGGTTGCCGGAATTACAACGACTTCCCACCGAGTATCTCCACGCCCCATGGACGGCAACGGAAGGCATTCTGGCGAATGCTGCAGTTCGTCTTGGCCAAACGTATCCTTACCCGATTGTTGATCATCATGAAGCGAGACTTCGAGCGCTTCAGGCGTTAGCACAGATCAAGCAACCAAAGTAGCTGGATTTGCTTACGGCCAGATCGCCGCTTCTTCTCCGTCCAAACGAAGTGTTAAACATTTTGCGCTTCCCCCCGCCTTAAGGAACTCGTCAAGGGGAGTGGAAACGGGAGTAAATCCATGTAACGATAAGTCCGCTTCAAGACGCGGGCAACCCGTGTTCAATACGACGTGGCGACCGACAACAACCGCATTACAAGCGAACCGAGACGCTTCATCAGGATCTACCGGGATCAGGTTTGGGATCTGCGATAATGCACGTCGACCGTAATCGTCGAATGCTGCCGGAAAATACAATGCTGTCTGAGCATCCAAAGGACAAAAGCACGTATCGAGATGGTAGTAATGATCATCAACGAGCTGCAAAGGGATTACACGACATCCCATGCGAGTTCCGAGCCATTGCATGGCTGAAGCATCGCTGCGGACAAGATATCCGCCATATAAAGTGTCCCCGCAAAACAGGGCGTCGCCTGCTCCCTCAAAGTTCAGCGGCGACGGTAATCTGAGTGTTTCAAATCCAGCCGACTGAAACCAGGCTTCATCCCAAGAGGTTTCACCCTGTCGCGCTGAGTGCCGGAATGAAGCGAGAAAAACCTTGTCCTTCCAGACGAGGCCAGCATTTGCAGTGAAGACCAGATCGGGAAGGCCTTTAACCGGTTCCATCAGACGCACATTCACGCCGAGTGTGACCAGCACGTCGTGCAATCCAAGCCACTGAATGCGAGAACGAGCTGGATCATTGGGTGTATTGCGGCTCATCCACGGGTTGATCTCGTATTCGATTCCATAGAAATCCGGTGGACACATCAGAATTGTCGGAAGGTTCAGTGCGTCCATGGTCAATATCTCAACTCTTTTGAATTCCGGTATTCGTTGGTAAATGGTATTCGATTCCGTCAGAATTACTCTATTGAAAGTCAATAGGTGACGTAACTTTTGGAATTGTTGGACAGAAGCTTTTACGAGATCATTCTTCGACGAGCTGACATTCATCAAATATTCATCGTTTCTTTTCGAATACTTTTTTCCTGTCTTCACGCCAAGCTTCAGTTGCCTGAATCTTGTCTTAAATCTTTGGCAAATCGTTGCTTGGGCGCTAGAATTCATCGCCTTCGATCACAATACGTAGTTGCTTCAAGATCATTTTTAAGGTATTCAAGTACTCAACCTAACGGGAGTCGTGAACTTGCACTCCACCCCCCGTGACAATGAATCGTTACCCCCTCCCCAAAAGAATGGGTGTAACGCGATTGACATCTCGCTGTATCGTGATTGCGGGCCTGTAAACTTCCATTATTCATTGACGCTTAACGGAATAAACTGGTGATGCCGTGAATGGTGATCGTTGGTCGCAGCTGGCAAACGTAGGAGTGACGGTCAACCTTGTGTTGCTTGTCGAAGATGACGCAGATTCTGCAAATGCGACAAAGCTGATCTTGGAGCATCACGGGATGTCTGTCAAAATTGCCAAGGACGGTGGTCAAGCACAGTCGTTCTTTGTCATGCAGAAACCCGACTTTGTGATCCTCGACCTAATCTTGCCTGGCGAATCTGGTTTTGAGATTTGTGATCGGCTTAAGCATTCTGATGACACGATCCCCATTCTGATGTTCAGCGCAATTGACAGTGACGAGTCCCGGGCACTTGCGAAGCGCGTGGGAGCTGATGAGTATTTGACGAAGCCTGTCGAGGCCGAGCATCTAATTAAGACCATTCGTCAAGTGGCCGAGGCTGTCTGGTCAAAAGCACGACAGGATGATACGAAAGATTCGACAGACCGAATTCGATTCACGTGTATTTGCGGCAAGCGATTCAGAGTCAGTACTGCTCACAAAGGGCGAAGTATGATTTGCCCTCAGTGTGGTGAACCGATGACGGTTCCGGGTTAGTTTCAAATTGTCGGGCGATGTCGTCGGAGCATTGGGAAGCCGACGCATTGTGATTGAAAAGTGGAAGAGGCGTAAAAACAATGACAGAGCTCGTCATTCAATCGGGAAAACTTCAAGGTAAGCGGCTTCTTTTGCCAGCAAAAGAAATGCTTGTCGGGCGGGACGAAGATTGCGATCTTCGCATCGGATCGGCTTCTGTCAGTCGTAAGCATTGCATTATCAAGAATTCTGCTGAAGGGATTCTCGTGACGGATCTCGGCAGCCAAAACGGGACTTTCGTCAATGATGTCCCCATTAAAGCTGCGACTCTTTTGCGAGAGGGCGATGTCCTGAGAATCGGCTCAACGCTGCTGGCTGTCCCCGCATTGCAGAAAGCTAAA
>JBAXBD010000673.1:0-3738 GCA_037142165.1 Schlesneria sp.
CCCTGGCGGCAAGCGTCTGGGATCTGATGAAACAACCTGATGTCATTGCCGAAGCAAAGTTGGAACACACGCAGCGACTTGCTGGTCGAAAATATGAACCACTGCTTTTGCCCGGCCAAAAACCACCGCTCGACTATCGAAACTCGCCGGGAAACCCATAGTTTGTCGTTGCTGGCGGCGTCGGCTTCGGCACCGGAATTACGTTTTGACGATTTCACGAAAATGACTTCTGATGTTGTGAAGCTTTTCAATAAGAATCTTGTGCCGCTTCTTTGGAGTCTTCGGAGAAGCAGTGTTTCCTTCGTCTGTTGATCAAACCGCACTGCTTGACGGAAGACGTTCAAGCAGTTGCACTCGGATTGAGAGCTTTGGCAGAGCACCACAGCAATACCGTTATAACAACGGAACGGGTGCGAAATCATAACGTGCCTGTTTATAATGCTCTCGAAGTTGTCGAAAGATCTCATTTCGATGTGTCCGTGTCGACAATTGCGCAATTGAGCCGGACGCCTGACTTCACACCGTTCGTTGAATTCAAATAACCTCCGTTAACCAAAACGTCACCTGATTTGACTCCGTCCATTTTCATTAGAGCCTCACATGACAAATTCTACACCGATTCCCGGCCCTGTGGCACCACCTCGACGAATCCTGATGGGGCCTGGCCCGAGTGACATTCATCCTCGCGTGCTGCTTGCGATGGCGGCTCAGACCGTGGGGCACCTTGACCCGTACTTCCTGAAGATCATGGACGAAACACAGACGATGTTGCGGCAGGTCTTTCGTACCCAGAACAAACTGACCCTGGCGGTCAGCGGTACGGGTAGCGCAGGGATGGAAACCGTCGTCGTCAATCTGATCGAACCGGGCGACAAAATGATCGTCTGTGTTAACGGCGTGTTTGGCGGGCGCATGGCTGATGTGGCAGGCCGTTGCGGCGCTGAAGTGATCAAGCTGGAACGACCCTTCGGCGAAATCTTTTCGTCGGAAGAAATCGAAGCCGCCATCAAACTGCATCGACCCAAAGTGCTGGGGATTGTGAATGCCGAGACCTCGACGGGAGCGTCCCAACCAGTCGCCGATATCGCTCGGATTTGCCATGAGTATGGTACCCTGATCGCCGTCGATTGCGTGACGTCGCTCGGCGGTCAGCCAGTCGAAGTCGATGCGTGGCAGCTTGACGCCGTGTACAGCGGGACACAAAAGTGCCTGAGTTGTCCACCAGGACTCGCTCCTGTGACCTTCAGCGATCGCGCGGTCGCGGCAATCGACGCCCGCAAGACGAAAGTCCATAGCTGGTATCTCGACATGCAGATGGTAAAGGATTACTGGGGCAGCAACCGTGCCTATCATCATACGGCGCCGATTAACATGAACTACGGTCTTCACGAGGCTTTGCGGATTGTGCTGGAAGAAGGTCTGGAAGCTCGCTTTTCCCGCCACCAGCGAAACCATCTGGCGCTGAAGGCGGGACTGAAAGCGATGGGACTGGAATATTCCGTCAAGGAAGGACAACAGTTGCCCATGTTGAACGCCGTCTGGATTCCCAATGGAGCTGATGATGCTGCCGTGCGTAAGCAGCTTCTCAATGAATTCGGGATCGAGATTGGTGGTGGTCTCGGTCCGATGAAGGGAAAGACCTGGCGGATCGGCCTGATGGGCTCGGGATCCAGTGCCGCTAACGTCCTGGTGTTTCTCGCCTCGCTGGAAAAATGTCTTTTGGATCAAGGGTTAAAAGTCCCCGCAGGTGCAGGTGTGGGTGCCGCCAACGCGGCCTATCGCGCTAAATCGTGATGGATCGTTCTTCGGTGCTCGATTGATGTGCCACTGCTTCGGAGTGTTCCGAACAGCAGTGGCTTCGCATCAGATTTGTTATGCAGATCGGCACTGCTTGACCGAGGACGGTCAAGCAGTGGCACGGTCGATCGCGCAACGTTACCTCACTTCGCGGAACCGTCCCGTGTTGCCAGTTCTTCGCGGATCTTTTTCGCGATGTCCGCCACGATGAGGGGCGTGTAGACAATGCCCGAATAGTGGTCCGCAGGAAGTATCATCTCGTGATCGGGGTCAATCCCCGCAGCCTTGCGTAGAGCGGTGGCGTGCTCAGGCGGGATAACCTGGTCTTGGCTGGCTGTGTATAGCCACGTGTTCTTGCGGTCATAACGATGAGCCAGACGCAACGGCTCGATTTGTGCGAACAATTGCTTTAACCGGTCTCCCGTAATCCCGGCAGCGGCGAGGGTTTCTCGTAGCTTGCCCGCTTCTCGTTTACCGTTGGCCACAACCTCATACAGGTTTCCGCCAGCGACCATGATATGGACGGTCGCGAAACCGCGATCAAGTCCCGCCGTCGTCGCGGTGACAAAGCCTCCGAGGCTTGTTCCCTGTATACTAATCGATCGATTGTCGATGTGCGGCAGTGCTGCCACAGCATCGCGAGCACGTCTTGCATCGGCGATCCCCTGCTTCATGACCGCAAACACCAGTTCCTGTGGCGGCTGCTCTGACGTCGGTTCAGGACGACGAAGTCCATACGTGGGAAGATGGATCATAAATGCATGCAGACCCTGGGCATGTAGAGCTTTTGCGATCAGACGCCCCACCGTCATGCCTGAACCGGATTCATGCACGACGATAATGGCAGGCGCATCGATGACCTCGTTCGCTTCATTCTTGGCGGAATACCATTCCAGCGCGACAAGGTCATTCACAGCGATTCCACTGGGACGAGGGGAGGGAAACCGCACGATCGCGGGATCAAGCGGATGCACATTCGGTTGCACAGTCACTTCAAACGAACTCGGTTTCCAGACGAGTTCATTTAAACACTGCTTTGCGTCCTCCGACGGTTCATCACCGGGATTCAATCGGTCGGTTGCCTGATATGTCTGCAGAGCAGGTTTTTCCTGCGACCAGACTGATGCCGAAACAACCAGCAACATTGTGCAGCAGACGGTTCGAACGAACATCGGATCTCTTTCTATTTTGCAGGATCGCGTTGAACCAGGTCGCCGACGAAGGGGATTACCTGTTTTTCGTAGGAAACCCCTTCCGACTCGCCGGATGAACCGTCGAACCGTTTTAGCAGCGCGCCGTCTCGTCCGTAAACATAGACGGCGGGAATGGAATCGAGCTTGATCGCATCAAACAAGTCTTCGGCGGCAGTCGTGCACATCCGGTGCAGCACCGTATTCTCAATTTGCGATCCGAGAAATTTGACGACGCGTTCGCGGTAATAGGTCGGCGGCTTGTTCTTGATCCCCGCGTAATCGACATCGAAAGAAATCGCGACGACATCGTTTGGAAACCGTTGATGTAAGCCGATCAGAAACGGAAATTCTTTCATACACGGCTCGCACGCCGTGGACCAGATGTCAACGATGACAATTTTCCCTTTTTGCTGTTCGACTAGCGATTGAAGCCCGGCCCAATCCGATTCAATCAACTCGACAGGCCTGATTGGAATGTCGTGTTCTTTTTCCACTGAATCTGGCGTTGAGGAAGTTGCAGACACAACTGCGTCCGATGCCAGCGTGGATGCCGCATCCGATGTTTCCATGTCAGGTCGCATCTGCCGGACTGGGCGAGGAGGCGGTCCACCACACCCTAAAGAGAACTCGGCCGCAATCAATAAACCCCAGACAAAACGAGATCGGATCATATCAAATCGGTCTTTCGGTTTAGCCATCACTCAAAGTTGCGAACGGCAGATAGTGTTGTCGCAGGGAGCGGCGAAGG
>JBAXBD010000674.1:0-3737 GCA_037142165.1 Schlesneria sp.
ACATGCTCGCGTCGGGACTGTGACGCCCGAGATGGCTCGTGTCTCGGAACGGGAGCCTCATCTCACTCCTGAGCAGGTTCGGGACGAAGTCGCTGCGGGCCGGATGGTGATTCCTGCCAACAAGGTTCACCTCAAATACAAGCTCGATCCCATGGCGATCGGGCGCGCTTCGAAGACCAAGGTGAACGCGAATATGGGAGCCTCACCGGTCTCATCCAGCACTGATGAAGAAGTGGAAAAGCTGAAATGGGCCGAACGTTGGGGCGCGGACACTGTCATGGACCTGAGCACCGGCGGCGATCTGGACGCTTGCCGTGACGCGATTGTCCGTAACAGTACCGTTCCGATCGGAACGGTACCCATCTATTCAATGATCATTGGCCGAAAGATTGAGCAACTTTCTCCGGAGATCATTCTTGAGTCGCTGAGGCAACAGGCGGCACAAGGGGTTGATTACTTCACGATTCATGCAGGTGTTCAACGCGAACATCTGCCGTTCATCAACAAGCGATTGATTGGCATCGTCAGTCGTGGCGGTTCATTGCTGGCCAAATGGATGCTGGTCCATGGCAAACAGAATCCGATGTACGATCATTGGGAATCCATCTGTGACATCATGCGAGAATACGATGTCACGTTTTCGATTGGCGACGGTCTGCGTCCCGGTGGTCTGGCGGATGCGACCGATCAGGCTCAGTTGGCGGAGCTGGTGACGCTTGGTGAACTGACCGAACGAGCCTGGCGGAAAGGTGTTCAGGTCATGGTCGAAGGACCGGGTCACGTGCCGTTCGATCAGATTGAATTCAATATGAAGCTTCAGAGGCGTCTATGTCACGGCGCCCCGTTTTATGTGCTCGGTCCGCTCGTGACGGATATTTTCCCAGGGTACGACCACATTACAAGTTGCATCGGTGCGACGGCTGCCGGGTATCACGGTGCGGCGATGCTGTGCTATGTCACTCCGAAGGAGCATCTCGGTCTTCCCAAGAAGGATGACGTTAAACAGGGGTGTGTCGCCTACAAGATTGCCGCACATGCTGCCGACGTGGCACTCGGTATTCCTGGTTCGCGAGATCGCGATGACGAATTGACCAAAGCTCGAGCGGCTCTCAACTGGCAGAAGCATTTTGATCTGAGCTTTGACCCCGATACGGCTCGAGCCTATCACGATGAGGATCTCGACGTTGATACCGACTTCTGTGCGATGTGCGGCCATGACTGGTGCAGTGTTCGAATCAGCAAAGAGATCGTCGAATTCACGTCAGGTAAGGACGAGAATTACAAATGGGACAAGGCCAAAGTCACTGCGGCATTGACCGCCGAGCAGCAGGAAATCCTCGCCAAGCGCGGGGTACTGAGCCCCGAAGAAATTCATCGTCTGGCGGCCAAGACCAAGAAAGTGATGACAGAAGAAGCGGCCGATAAGGCATCGTGCCACAGCGACTACGTCGATGCAGAAGTCGCTCGAAAGCTTCAAGAGAAGCGAGGCGATCTGGTCGAATTGATCGTCCCTTGATGAGAGCGGCAGACCTTGAACACAAACTTCAGCGACGATGTAAGGCGTAAGCAATCTTCCAAATCGCGGAGAAGTATTCAGAAAGATGAAATCATGGCCAGTTCTGTGAATACTCGAATGATCGCTGAAAGAGCGAAAGCGATTTATCTCGACCGGCTTCGAGAGACACTTGAAAATGAACACCCGCATTCTTTCGTGGCAATCGAGCCGGATTCAGGTGCTTTTTTCATTGGAAAGTCTTTGGGAGATGCAATTGATAAAGCTCAATTGGCATATCCCGACCGTGTGACTCATACGATTCGTGTTGGCCACGACGCTGCTCTCGAAATCGGACGCCTCGCATGATCAATGGGGTCGTTGATGAGTTTGGAAGATCGCTTGTACCGTTGTTTTTGCAGACGAAACCAACGGAAGCACCAATCGAAATTATGGTTTGGATCGATACAGGCTTCACAGGTGATCTCGTCCTTCCGATTTCAATAATTCGACAACTCGGTCTGAAATTGGTATTAAACGTCGAAGCTCGATTAGCGGACGGGAGCATATCTTCCTATGACGTTTTTGTCGGTTGGACGAAATGGTTCGGGAATAGTCGTAAAATCGAAGTCATCGCGGGCGACTCATCAGTGCCACTATTTGGAATCGGGCTCCTATCAGGTCTGCGGTTGACGGTGGACTTTGCATTGAGAGAAGTCAAGATACAACAACCTGCGTGAAACATCCTGGCAACATTCCATTGGGGTCTAAATATGTCCAAGTTCTTCCGGCAGTGTCTTTTTCTAGGCATCATGTTTAGCGTGCAGCATCAGGTGTGGGCAGCCGACTTTCCTGATTTCGCGTCGCTTCCAGCTCGGCCTGAATTGCCCGATCCGCTGGTGATGCTGGATGGGACGAAGATTACCTCAGCAGCGGATTGGACGGCGAAGCGTCGACCGGAGCTGAAGGCACTGTTTCAGCATTACATGTACGGATACTTGCCGCCGAAACCGCAGCGTTGGGTCGTCGAAGAAGTCCTGTTCAAGGACACCGAGTTCTTGAACGGGAAAGCAACGATCAGCGAAAGTCGCCTGGCGTTTTTTGGTCCCGATCTGAAACAGCGATTGCATGTGCTACTGGTCGTTCCCAACGGTCGCGCAGGAAAAGTACCGGTGTTTGTCGGAATGAACTTCTGTGGTAATCACGCTTTAACGAATCATCCCTTGGTCCATATCCCCGAGGGCTGGGTCTACAAATCGTGTGCGGGTTCCGAGAATGAGCGAGCGACCGACAAGGGGCGAGCGGGCCAGATTGATACCTGGAATCTGGATCTGATCGTCGAACGCAGCTATGGATTGGCCTGCTTTTACAGCGGCGATCTCGATCCCGATACTCCCGATTTTTCAGATGGAATTGAACCTTCGTTCTATGCACCGGGGCAGACAACGCCGAAGCCGAACGACGCCGGAGCGATCTCCACCTGGGCGTGGGGCTACCACCGAGTGGTTGATTTCCTGCTGCTGAATCATTCGAATTCAATCGACCCCAAACGGATCGCAGCCGTCGGGCACTCCAGAAACGGGAAGACAACATTGCTGGCGGCTGCAATGGATGATCGGATTGCCTTGGCGATCCCGCATCAGGCAGGTTGTGGTGGGACGGCTCCCAGTCGAGTTGATATCGATCGTAAGGATGTTGAGACAATTCGACGGATTAATACCGCATTTCCACATTGGTTCTGCGATAATTTTCCGTTGTTTAACGAACAGCCTGACAAGCTTCCGTTCGACCAGCATTGCCTGCTCGCCCTGTGTGCACCTCGCCCCGTTCTTTATTCAAATGCGACCGAAGATCAGTGGGCAAATCCTGATGGTCAGTTTGAGATGCTGAAGGCCGCTGATCCGGTCTATCGATTACTGGGGGCTGGTGGTCTTGATGCCAAGGAACGGCCCGAGCTACGAAAGCTGGTTGATAGTAAACTCGGCTATTACATCCGCCCCGGAAAGCATTCGATGGACCGCGAGGACTGGGGCGTATTTCTCGACTTTGCAGATAAACAACTTGGTAAATAGCTTCCAAATTTGAGATCGACTGGTTCCGATTCACAGGATCTTCTACCAGGTGACAGAGGAAAAGGACGCCCGATGGCGGCGAAGATTGGTGATCGAGGTCGAGCCGCTTGCCCGCTGTATCCCAGCGGTCGCGTCTTGATCGACCGGGCACCGATGGCCGCACGAGCGGAAAC
>JBAXBD010000675.1:0-3731 GCA_037142165.1 Schlesneria sp.
GTTGAACGTCGAGTGATCCCGCTGAATTTCGGATCACCAAAAGACTTTCAATCACCCAGGGAATTGGGTGCTCCATCGAACGTCGCATTTACGATTGATGGAACCGTTTGTTCGATCGACAGGAAAGACGGAAAGGTGCTGTGGTCGGTGCCAGTGGCGGAATTAGCCTTTGATACGGCTCAACCTGTGAGTGTTCCGGTGCTGGTGTTAGCGTCGTGGTATGTCGACATCGATGCGCGAAATGGTTTTCCGCTGGCGCCAAAACTTTCGTCTCTGATTCTCGATAAGCGGACCGGTGCCAGGATTTACGAGAAACAGGAAGCACTCGACCCGGGTGGCCGAGGTGTGCAATTCGTTCCTTCGATTGACAACCGTAAGTTGGTTGTCGACTTCTATCACTTTCAGTTAGAACTGACGTTTCCGCAGTCAAAATAGTGATTAATCGATACACAACGGATACGACCATTTCCTGAATCGTAGCGGGGGCTTCCAGCCACCGTCATCGATAGGCAGTGGGGGCTTCCAGCCTCCACCATTAAAAAAAGCTTGAAGGCTGGATGCCTCCACTAATAAAAAATGCGCGGCGGCTGGAAGCCTCCGCTACGAGAACTAAAAACCTCTCAGGGAAAATACGATGATTCACC
The DNA here is from genome assembly GCA_037142165.1 of Schlesneria sp. Taxonomy (GTDB): domain Bacteria; phylum Planctomycetota; class Planctomycetia; order Planctomycetales; family Planctomycetaceae; genus Schlesneria. The sequence continues at coordinate 645 of JBAXBD010000675.1, forward strand.
GCTTGATTCTTGTTCCCATGCTGGCCTGTCTGATTTCTTTCCAGGTGGTTAATGCCGACTCACCTCCGCCAGAACCCGCAGGGATGAAAACCCTGTTCAACGGAAAAGATCTGGTTGGCTGGGACGGTGACCCAAGACTTTGGAGCGTCAAAGACGGTGTGATTCACGGTGAGACGACACTGGAAGCGGTTGCCAATGGAAACACGTTTCTGATTTGCAAAGACGCTCGAACAAAGGATTTCGACCTGCGCCTTTCGTTCCGATGCAATGCCACCAATAACTCTGGAATTCAGTACCGATCGAAACACATTACCGATCCAAACGTCAAAAACAACTGGGTTGTTCGCGGCTATCAGCACGAACTTCGCAATGAGGTGACGCTCCCCAATATTTCTGGCTTCATTTATGACGAAGGGGGAAAACGGGGGCGGATCTGTCTGGCCGGTGAGCAGGCCAAATGGGATAAAGACGGAAAGCACGTCATAAAAGCCGATCTGATCGATCAGGCGAAGTTCCAGGCACTTTTCAAACTCGACGACTGGAACGATGTGGTCATCATCGCAAAGGGAAACCACATTCAGCATTATCTGAATAACACGCTGATTCTCGACTTTACGGACGAAGACCCTCAGAACGCGTTGTCCGAGGGGATCATGGCGCTGCAACTGCACGCCGGAAAACCGATGTGGTCTGAATTCAAGAACATCCGGATCACCGAGCTCAAATAGAGACGCTTTCGCCGAGCTCTTAATCAGCGTTTTGTGCCACTGCTTCGGAGTCTTCGAAGAAGCAGTGTCTTTGCCTTCTGTCGGCGCGAAGAGCACTGCTTGTCCGAAGACGGGCAAGCAGTGGCACCAGAACTAGAGAGAAACGACATTCAGATTCTGTGCCACTGCTTCGGAGTCATCGGAGAAGCAGTGTCTTCGCCATTTGTCGGCCCGAAAAGCACTGCTTGTCCGAAGACGGACAAGCAGTCGCACAAGAACAAAGAGAAACCACGACTCGCGAGACAGGTTCTGTTCGCCTGTTTCAGTGGAAATCCTTCCGCCAAAATGGCACTATTGTCTTTTTGGTGGTAGCTGAGGTTGGCTGCAAAAACGGCAGTCTGTGGTCCGGTGCTTCGTCATAATCCCTCGAATTTGCCGTAAATCCTTTATTTTTAAGCGAATTCAACTGCCAGAATGCGGTTGGCGCGGTCTTTGCATTTGTGGGTAGGAAAATCGTACTTTCCTGTCAACAATCCTCCTTTTAACAATGGAGTCGGCAACTATGGCTATTCAAGAAAAAATCATCGGTATCGATCTTGGCACGACGAACTCCGTCGTCTCCGTCATGGAAGGGGGCGAAGTCAAAGTCATCGCCAATCAGGACGGCAATCGAATCACTCCATCGGTCGTGGCATACACCGAAAAGGGAGATCGTCTGGTCGGAGACCCCGCCAAACGACAAGCGGTCACCAATCCTAAGAACACGATCTACTCGATCAAGCGGTTTATGGGACGACGTCACAGCGAAGTCGAATCCGAAGAAAAGATGGTCCCCTACAAAATCGTCGGCGGACCTGCTGAATACGTGAAGGTCGAAGTTCACGGCAAGACTTACACTCCTCCGGAAGTGTCGGCGCAGATTCTCCGTAAGCTGAAAGAGGCTGCCGAAGCCTATCTCGGTCATACGGTCAGCCGCGCAGTGATCACCGTTCCCGCCTATTTCAACGATGCTCAACGTCAGGCCACGAAGGACGCTGGTGAGATCGCCGGTTTGAAGGTCGAACGAATCATCAACGAGCCAACTGCTGCGGCTCTGGCTTACGGATTGCAGAATAAGAAGAACGAAAAGATCGCGGTTTTCGACCTTGGGGGTGGAACGTTCGACGTTTCGGTGCTCGAAGTCGATAACGAACTGGTTGAAGTTCTCAGCACCAACGGTGATACGCACCTGGGTGGTGACGACTTTGACGAAGTATTGATCAAGCACATTGCCGACAAATTCCAGGCCGAACATGGTATTGACCTTCGTAAGGACGCGATGGCGCTCCAGCGATTGCGTGAAGCGGCTGAAAAAGCCAAGAAGGAACTCTCAGGTCAACAGTCGACCGACGTGAACCTGCCGTTCATTACGGCTGACGCGACCGGTGCAAAACACTTGCAAATGACCGTGACCCGAGCGGAATTCGAGCGGATGGTCGATCACCTGATCGAACGCTGCCGTAAGCCAGTCGAAAACGCTCTTCGCGATGCCAAGCTGTCACCGAGCCAGATCGACGAAGTGGTGCTGGTCGGTGGTTCGACTCGTGTGCCGAAAGTCCAGGAATTCGTCAAAAAGATGTTCGGTGGGAAAGAGCCTCATCGGGGTGTGAATCCAGACGAAGTTGTGTCGGTTGGTGCTGCCATTCAAGGGGGCATCATTTCGGGCGACGTCAAAGACATGGTGTTGCTCGACGTGACACCGCTGTCGCTGGGCCTGGAAACTGAAGGGGGCGTGCTGACAGTCTTGATCGAACGTAACACAACGATTCCCAAGACAGCGACTCAGACATTCTCGACGGCGGCAGACGGTCAGACAGCCGTGACGATCAGCGTCTATCAGGGCGAGCGTCCGATGGCTCGCGACAATCGGCTGCTGAATCAGTTCAACCTCGAAGGGATTTTGCCTGCTCCGCGTGGAACTCCGAAAATCGAAGTCACCTTTGACATCGACGTCAACGGGATCCTGAACGTTAAAGCCAAGGATCAGGCCACGGGCAAAGAGCATTCGGTCAAGATCGAGAACTCCAGTGGACTCGATTCCGGCGAAATCGAAAAGATGAAGAAAGATGCCGAAGCCCATGCGGCCGAGGACAAGCATCGTCGTGAACTGGCCGAAGCCAAGAACAAAGCCTCGACCTCGGTTTACGAAGTGGAAAAGATTCTGAAGGAACATGGTGCGAAGCTCGACGCCGCCTCGAAGGGGGCGGTCGAAGCGAGTATCGAAAAGGTGAAAGCTGCCGAAAAGGGCGACGACATCGCTGCGATCAATTCAGCAGTCGACGGATTGCAACAGGCAAGCTATGCACTCAGCCAGCACATGCAGGCTGGTGCTGGCTGAGTG
>JBAXBD010000676.1:0-3718 GCA_037142165.1 Schlesneria sp.
CCACAAAACTTGAAAGACAAGACGGTCATTGCACTCGATATGGGAGCGTTGATCGCCGGTGCGAAATATCGCGGTGAATTCGAAGATCGACTGAAGGCTGTGCTGAAGGAAGTCCAGGAAGCCCAGGGCCGGGTCATTCTGTTCATCGATGAATTGCACACCGTCGTCGGTGCGGGTGCATCCGAAGGAGCAATGGATGCAGCCAATCTGTTGAAGCCGGCATTGGCCCGCGGCGAGTTACACTGTGTCGGTGCCACGACTCTGGATGAATATCGCCAATCGATTGAAAAGGATCCCGCGCTGGAACGACGGTTTCAGCCCGTTCTGGTTAATGAGCCAAGCGTCGAAGATACGATCTCGATCCTGCGCGGGTTGAAGTCGCGGTACGAATCACATCACGGTGTCCGGATCACGGACGACGCCTTGATCGGAGCGGCCACGTTGTCCGACCGCTATATCAATGATCGGTTCCTGCCAGACAAGGCGATTGACCTGGTCGATGAAGCGGCAAGCCGTCTACGGATGGAAATGGATTCAATGCCGGTGGAAATTGACGAGGCGACTCGTCAGTTAACCCGTCTGCAAATCGAAGCCGCAGCTCTCGCGCAAGAATCCAGTGCCGACAGTAAGACTCGCCTGCAGGATCTGCGTCGACAGATCGCCGATCGGGAAGAAAGCGTCAACACGCTGAAGGCTCGATGGCAGACGGAAAAGGATGCACTGGTCTCGATCCGTCCACTCAAGGAAGAGATCGAAAGGCTGATTACGGCCTACGATCACGCCTTCACTCAGGCCCAACGGACCAATTCCAACGAAGAGTACATCAAGGCATTGGAAGTCCAGAAGCAGCTTGATGAAGCCAAGAAGAAGCTGGCTCCGGCCGAACAACGTGCTGCTCAACTTGGCGATCCAGGTCAACGGCTGTTGCGCGAAGAAGTGACACAGGAAGATATTGCCAAGGTTGTCGGCACCTGGACCGGTATCCCTGTCTCGCGATTATTGCAGACCGAAAAAACCAAGCTGCTCGAAATGGAAGATCATATCCATCATCGGATGATCAACCAGCAAGAGGCGGTTACAGCCGTGGCGAATGCTGTCCGTCGGTCGCGTTCTGGTTTGCAGGACCCCAATCGACCGATCGGTTCGTTCATCTTCCTCGGCCCCACCGGCGTCGGCAAAACGGAACTCTGTAAAGCACTCGCCGAATTCCTGTTCGACGATGAACGGGCCATGGTCCGAATCGATATGAGCGAATTCATGGAGAAACATTCGGTAGCCCGGTTGATCGGTGCACCTCCCGGCTACGTCGGCTACGAAGAGGGTGGCAAGCTGACCGAAGCGGTTCGCCGTCGACCCTATTCGGTACTGTTGCTGGATGAAATCGAAAAGGCGCATCGAGACGTTTTTAACGTGTTGCTGCAACTGCTCGATGACGGACGACTGACCGACAGCCATGGTCGTACCGTCGACTTCACGAATACAATCGTCGTGATGACGTCGAATATCGGAAGTCAGACGATCATGGATCTGGCGGGTAAGGAAGACGATAAAGAGATTGAGCGTCGAGTCCTGCATGCGTTGAGAAAAGAATTCCTGCCGGAATTCCTTAACCGTGTCGACGAAGTGATTGTGTTCCATCCACTGACTCGCAACGAAATCCGACAGATCGTCGACCTGCAACTGATTCGGCTGGAAAAGCGAATCGAAGAAAACGGCTTTACTCTGAACGTCACCGATGGAGCTCGAAAGCAACTTGCCGAAGAAGGTTACGATCCAGTTTACGGGGCTCGTCCGCTGAAGAGAGTCATCCAGCATCGCCTGCAGAACGAATTAGCCAACGCGATCCTCAGCGGCCAATTCGCCGACGGTGATCGGATCACAATCGACGTGCAGAACGGGGATTTCACGTTTGGAGGCAAGAGCGAGGAATAGCGACGAATCGGTTGACCGCGCATCGAAGGCGTCATGAAAGTACGGTCGCTCTCGTCGAGAGTGACCGTACTTTTTTTGAAGAATTGGATGCTCTGATCGATGCTGATTTAGTTGCGAGTGGCCAGCGGCATTAATTCTGATACAGCGTCACGGGATGCAGTTCAGCGACTGTGATCAACCCTTTGTGACGCAACAAGTTCTTGGTCTAGCGGCCCAAGGGGGTCAGCAGTTCAAATAGCCAAGGTGGCAGGCCTTACGGAGGCCCTGATATCGAACGATGACAACGATAAAAGGCCTGTAGGGCCGTCAGTTTCATCCAGGTGTCATGCACGATTATTGAATCGCGCCGGTGACAGAATGCAACCGAACGGCCGGCCCTTCAGGCCTCTTTTGATTTTGTTGACCACTCACCAGGGCCTCCGGATGACCTGCGACCCTGGCTATTCGAATTACCGGCCTCTTTGGGCCTGAAAGAGTGAGGCCTTTATTCGACAAGCGGCATCCAGCCCACCACAATTGATATCGCTGCTCCACAACTGATGTCGCTGATTTAGTGGTCAGCGAGCGGATTCAGCTAACCGGCAAACGAAATAAACGCCGAGCATTCGCCGTCGTCGCACCGGCGATTTCCTCTTTCGAGACTCCGCGAATTTCGGCCAGGCAGGCGGCAGTTAGCCGGACATGGGCCGGTTCGTTCCGTTTGCCGCGGAATGGTGTCGGGGCCAGATAGGGCGAATCGGTCTCAATCAACAGTCGATCCAATGGGATCGTAGCGGCCAGTTGACGCAGGCTTTCGTTCTTCTTGAACGTCACCATGCCGCCCAGTGATAAGTACATCCCCATTTCGAGGCAGGCCGCCGCAGTGTCGGCTGATCCACAAAAGGCGTGCATGACGCCGTTCAGTGGTGACTTGGCGGAGTGCTTACGTAACTGGGCTACGGTTTCCGGTTCAGCCTCACGGCAATGAACAACAAACGGAAGATTCAGTTGCTGTGATAATTCCAGGTGTCGATCAAAGTATTCCGCCTGCAGGTCTAACGGCGAATGGTCCCAATACTTGTCGAGTCCCGTTTCGCCCAGCCCGACCACCTTGGGTGATTTTGCCAGCTCGACAATCTGCTTCCAGTCATCCGGCTGAGCAGCAGAAACGTAATTGGGATGAAGACCGACGGTGGCATAGACTTGTGGATATCGCTCGCTGATCTCAATCACTCGACGACAGCTATCCAGAGTAATCCCGATCGCGACCATGGCCACGACCCCCGCATCAACTGCCCGGGCAATGGTCTCTGCGCAGTCCTGCGTGAAAGCGTCTTCATCAAGATGGCAATGAGTGTCGATCCATTCCACGGGATATTCCTTTAGTAGCAGTCAGCAGCAGGGTGGGTGGATATCGCCAGCAAGCAATCGCGTTCGGGAGGAAATGGCGGGTTTGATGAGGTGGATTCATTTCAGGAGGTTATGTTGCGTCAAAAACGTTTCATTTCAATCAGTGTTACCCTAAGCGGTCTTTTTGCCCTGAATGGGCAACAGATACCAGCCCAGGGCAAGCTCGTCTTCGAGCGCCGCCCTGGGGCACGATCAAAAGAGATTGGGGTGCCCTGAAGGGGCTCGGTAACTGCCCGTTATCCAAGATTCGTATTCTCGACGACGACTCTCGGTTTCGCAATGCGTAATGTCACGAGCAGCAAATACGCCGAGACCAAGGTCAGAGGGATAACGATCAGCCAATAAGGGATGACGCACTCTAAGGGATGACGCACTCTAAGGGATGACGCACTCTAAG
>JBAXBD010000677.1:0-3699 GCA_037142165.1 Schlesneria sp.
TGATACCTCGGGCCAAAGTCAAAACTGTCGTCTGACTTGCTTCTCTTCGACACGCTGCCATACGAGGAGAATTCGCGTTGAACATGCGTGGTGATTACCTTTGCGCACGCTCTGGATCGAGTTTTCTGGGTCCCGAGGCAGATCCCGAGGCCTTTTTGTTGGTCTGGATGTTCCATGGGAGATTGGTTAGATATCGCGCTCGTCACTGCATGAGCGACCTGAAGGTCAAATATCTTTCAAATTGACAATCGCTTTAGATATTCACGAAAGACCATGAATGCCGTTTCAATTCCGATTGGAAGCTGTCTTGAAGCTGCGCCAACGCGAGTGTGAACGGCAACGCCAATCTGTAACACTTGCACGCCAGAAGCATGCCGAAGATACCGCAAGACGAGAATTCATCACTCGAGCACGACTTGCCGTGATCGACGAACTTCGTCAGATGAATCGTGACGACGTCTGGGACGTTGATCAGATTCAACTTCGCCAAAATCACATTGAAATCCTGAACCAAGACCTGCTGCACGTCGAGGCGGATGTCGCCAAGGCTGAATCACATCTGGCCGAATGCTTGAAACGCTTAATTTCCGCAGACCAGGCTGTGGGTGCACTTGAACGGCTTGCCGAAATGCAGCGCGTCGAATTTCACAAGAACGAAGCCAGAATTGAGGCACGGAACTTGGAAGACCTTGCCAGGCCAGATCGACGAGTTGCGTAAAAATGTCGTCCGCGTTCACACGCGTACGCCTCGATTCGGATGTGAGACGGCCAAACCCACGTGAGGGTCAGACTGATGCGCCGGATGAACGTAATCGCCGTCGAAACTCAGGGTGCCACGGTTTTACCGTCTTCCGTTAAGCCATAGTCTTCGGACACACGTTGCCGCACCACGAACGCAAGGCGTCGAAGGCTCAAAAACCGTGGCACCCCTTTCCCCGGTTTCCATTCCGAAATCTCTTCCTTCTTAGCGACGCAAACATCCCTGTTTCAGGTTGATCGAGCTGGACGGGCCAGCCCCGCCGGTAGACCATCGGTCGCTTGCCTACTAGAATCGGAATTCGTGTGATCACAGGGCGACACCAAGGAAGCGACAAGTGGAACTTCGAAGAAACGCAACTCGGCCAGTCAAAATCGGTTCGGCGACAATTGGAGATGGACATCCCATTGCCGTTCAAAGCATGACAGCGACACAAACTCAAAATATCGATGCGACCGTCGGTCAAATCGAGGATCTGTTTGCTGCCGGTGCTGATGTGATTCGCGTCGCGGTTGACAGCACGAAAGACGCGGCTGCACTGGCGGAAATTCGCAAACAGACCAAAGCGAATCTGGCGGTCGATTTGCAAGAGAATTATCGCCTGGCTGAAATTGTCGCACCACATGTCGATAAGATTCGATACAACCCCGGTCACCTTTATCATCACGAACGTGAAAAACCATGGCAGGAAAAAGTGCGATACCTCGCCTCTGTTGCCAAGGATCACGACTGCGCGATGCGGGTCGGTGTGAACTGTGGCTCGGTCGACCCGGCCAAGAAGGAAAAATATGACCCGGAAGACTCAATCACACCAATGCTGGAGAGTGCCTGGGAGCACTGCGACTTTCTCGATTCGATCGGTTTCGTACGGTATTGCGTTTCCCTGAAGGATTCCGATCCGAAAAAGGTCATCGAAGGAAACCGGCGATTCGCGGAAAAGCGTCCTGCAATTCCGCTCCATCTCGGCGTTACCGAAGCGGGGATGCCGCCCGATGGAATCATCAAAACACGAATTGCCTTTGAGCAACTCATCAGCAAGGGAATCGGAGATACGATCCGAGTTTCACTCACCGTCCCCAATTCACAAAAGTCCGAAGAGATCGTCGCCGGTCGAAAGATTCTCGATGATATCGCGGCAGGTCGCGTACGTTCCGTCGTCGACTATGGACTCAAGACTCTCAATATTATCAGTTGTCCGAGTTGTTCTCGCGTGGAAAACGAGGCGTTCATCGAATTGGCTCAACAAGTCAAGGCAATGACCGCGTACGCGGAAGACCACGCAGTCACGATTGCCGTTATGGGATGCCGGGTGAACGGACCGGGCGAAACCGACGATGCGGATCTTGGCCTCTGGTGCGGCCCTAACTTCGTGAACCTGAAAAAAGGCTCGCTTGAACTTGGAGCCTTTCCCTACGACGCAATTCTGCCACGTCTCAAAGCAGAACTCGACATCGTCATCGCTTCAAAGTCTAAGGGTTAATTTTAAATGAAAAAACATCGGTGATTGCTGAGAATACGGGGTTCGCATTGATCCTGACGTATCGTCGATCGCCAGAAACTGTCGCCAACGCACTCATCCTGACCCCTTCCGCAATCTCTGTAATGACAGGACTAAATCCCACCGCTGCCCCTCGCTGTGCAATTTGACCGACACCACCTCCGGCGCCGAGTTGAGCGAGGACATGCTGGCGAGCGACCGGATTTGAACTTAACTTCAACTCGGCATTGCGACGACCCAAATTCGCTTGTTGTCTTCTTCCCTGGCTCAGCGAAAAGCGAACGCTTTGATCGGTCGGGCCGATGAATATCGTTTCGGTGAACGATTCTTCATTCGGCGTTCCTCGGTCTCGTGTAATCGTAATCCGCGCACGCTTTCCGACGATGTCACCGGACACATGCTTCACCATAGCCCGGTACTCGCCCGGCAAGCCTTGCGGGCAAAGATATTCTTCATAGCAGTGGTCTTGAATCGGACCAAACCCATCGTGAACAAAGATTCCGCCTGCAGGTGTCAACGTATTTGCCGACGTACAAACCGTTCCTCCCGGTTCACGAATCTGCAGATCAAGATCCCCCTGCCCGCTCCACTCCAATCGAACAACGAGATCCAAACGTCGAGCTTTCTGCATTTCGGCCCGAAGCTCGAAAGCTCTGGAAAAATCACCACTCTTCATCAGGGCGGACTCAGCGATCGCTGCAGATTCTTCTGCCAATCGATTCAGCTTTTCTCGACCTTTCACCCACGAGAACGTCAACACTTCAGGGGCCGACCAGGCAATCGCATTGTAGTTCTTTGTCCGTGTCGCAAGTTCCAAGGCAAGAACATAAGGCTCTGGACGTGACGGGTCCAATGCTGCGGCCTGCCTGTAAAGTTCCAGCGCACGATCGAATCGATCGAATCTGACAAGATATGCCGCCAGATGCATCATCGAGCGGGGATCGTTCAGGATGACGTCCTGACTCGACAAGAGAACTCGCTCGATCTGCGACTTGGGACGTCCAACGACTCGCATGGTCTCGGCCAGAACCTGGTACATCCAGGGCTGGATCTGGCTATGTAAGATCGCCTGTTCGAGACACACGATGACATCTTCGTACTTGCGATTTTCGAAAAGCTCGGCGACGACATCGTGCACAGTCTCGGACGGAACTTCTTTCTCGAAGAAACGACTCCAGAAAGCCAATCGTTCTTCAGGACTGGAAGCGGATGGGGCCTTGCTCTGCACTCGCTTCGAAGTATCTAAGGGAGCGGCGGAGTTCGTCGATTCTGACGAACTCCGCCGCTTTTTATCACTGTCGTTTTCAGTCGCTTCAGTTTTCCCCGATGGGTCTACTTGTTCCGTTTTTTTTTCAAATTCTTGATGGCTGCGTTATCCAGCTTCGGAGCATCAGCAGGGTTTGCGGCGTCAGCGAAGGCACTGCCGACACACTCTGAACTGCCC
>JBAXBD010000678.1:0-3692 GCA_037142165.1 Schlesneria sp.
CCGATGACGAGTGCAAGTTTGACGTAATTCGTCATGCTTCCTCCTGAGTTGGAACGTGACTCGATTGTGTTCGGTGACTCGTTCCTCGCCTCCGCCGCCGAACGACGACACCCACCTGGCTGCCGCGAGAGGGAACTTCATTTTAAGAACCCGTCATCGGCAACTCGGGTTCCCCGTTTTGTTCGGCGCGTTCGTTCTTACACCCGATCAACGAGCATTCCGATAGCCGTCGACAGGATATCCAAGAAATTGGCCAACGTAAATCAAATTGTCGGTTCCTTGGATGCACCACTCCATGTGCTCATCTTCGTCCCATGCCGGAACGAGATAGATGACCACAATGTCTTTGGCATTCGGATCTAGCCGAACATGGCGAAACTCCAAGTGCTTCCAGATCTCCTTCGCGTGTCTGATGCGCGGAAGTGACTCGGGGCCAATGGAAGCAACTTTGTCGCAATAGTTCGCGAAACATGCTTCTTCGATCTTCTGCTTTAATTCCGGTCCCCACTGAGCAATAGCCTTGATGGCAGGGTGGTTCTTGAAATCAACGACGACCGGAACCTTGCCCTTAACGAACGGAAGTCTAATTTCCTGATCCAGCATCAAATTAAGCTCCGCTGCAGTACGTCAAAGGTCATCGGATAGTACTCCATTCCGCTGGACCGGTCTGTTCCGCCCTATGCTCGGCGTCGAGCGTGCAAAAGTTCCCCCGCTTCGATCGGCCGGACGTCCGACGATTCAAGCGTTAAGAGAGCAATGGTCGTTCCATCACCATCGACGAATTCCACTTCGTACGCTTTGCCTTCGCCGTAAACGTGGACCACAGCACCGACGTCACCGGCGTGAAGCCCGTCGGCAAGGTGGTCATTGTTGAGAACAACCAAGGAATGTTCGGTGATCATCAATGATTTCCTGGAAACGCAGTCACAAGTCGAGGGGGCGAATTCCCCTCAACAATCCAAACCGCTAAAACGATGGCGCGTCGATACCCTTCACATCCAATTTCGCCTCGGGTTTCGTATTTTACGCCAAATGGCGATGACTTGGGAATGAAGTTCTCGCAATCTCTCGCGATTCGCAGAAGGTCAGACCGAAGTTGCTCCCAGTTTGCTGGTGTGTACCCGACGGAAGCAAACCACGCAGCTTTCGGCCCGCCGACCGGATGTGCAGGATTGAGCAGGTAATCGCAGAGTTTTTCCTGCGTGATGATCGCGTGTTCGGCATCCGGGAATGGCATCAAATCTCCGAGAACAAATCACCAGGCGAGGTCAAATCGACAATTGGTCGGACGACGCTGAGCCACTTTGACAGATCCCACTTCGTATTGCTTTTCTTTCAGTCACTGTTAGGCCACGTAAGGACGGCATCTTTTGGCTCGCTTTGCTCGACCAGTGCAAGGAGCGGACTTACGATTTTCACGTGCACCCACGCTTCCCGTGACAGTTCAAACTTCGCCCGGTCAACGATGATTTCGTCTCGCCTCAGTAGATCGGCAAGGACGCTGTCGATTTCATCGGCCGTTTCCACGTCGATGCGTTCCGAACACCAGCCGCCCCACTTCGGCCCGGTGAAGTGTGACAGCAGTCGCTCGCACGTTGTACACATCTCGCCCGCGAATGGAACAAGGAATCCTTCCATCTGGGATGGAAGACAGGCATGCCCTCCCGTCTGGTTCCGGTAAACGATTCCAGTTGCAGCGGGCACGATCAGCGCGAGGCCACTCATCTCGTACAAGAGAACTGTAGTTAGCTCGCTCATCACGTCCTCGCCGAAAGAATTGGATTTTCGTCTTTAATTGGACTTATCCCCTTTTCCGCAACGAAGGAACCACTCAGGATCACGTAGGTACTCAGCGAACGATAGGTGTATTGTGGCAATTTGCGGGTCATCATGCACGACGTATAAGACCGGACTTGCTTTTCCGGCCTTGCGAGATAGGCACAGGTAGTCACCATTCCCAATTGCGTAAAACGGAACGAAGTCTGTCGTGAAGTTCGGATTGTTCGCGGATTCCCATTCGAAATCGAGGATCATCTCTTGTGCCGGGAGGTGGTCGCCTGGGATGTCGTATTTCGGTAGGAGTCGCCGGAACGACCGGAATTCGTCTGGGAGTTCAGGGCCAAAGAAGTCGACAACCGTCGCAGCATCGTCGGCTGCGCATCGAGGGTCGGTGTCCGTCGAACGTGTGAAGTGCGAGGACAGCAGCGATTCGACGTCTTCTTCGCTCATGACGTAACCCTGCCAGTGTGGCCGAACATTCAAGGTCAGCGGACGGTACTCCGTTCCGCTGGACCGTCTTGTTGGGGATTAATTGGTTGCAAACGTGTTGGTGGAAACGACACGACCTTGCGGCCGCCTGTTTTCTGCCGCTTCCTCGCATCCTCAATCATGGCCTGCAAGTCGTAGTTGAACTGACTTGCCAAGGCATCTCGTACCTGTCGCACTTCAGCAACGATCGTGTCAATCGCCATGTGTTATTCCTTAAGCAGTTCTTCAGGCGTGCAAATGACTGGTGGTTGGTAGCTGAAGCCTCGACAGACCTCGTCAATATTAAAACGAAGTTCCGCATTCGCAATGTGTGTGCAATTCCAAGTCAGCAAGTACTGCATGCCGTTGACTGTCGCAATGGCAATGTGAAGTGAATCAGCTGCGGCCTTGGGTGGCAACGGAACACGTTTCATAAGTTCAGCCGCGAGCGGTTGAACATCATCACTCGGGTCGAGCAAAGGTATGTCCGCCAAAAATTCCAACCGGCGCTTTGCCGCATCGGGGTCGCCCGCACTTGCCTCATCGATTACGAATTGTGATACGAACACGTCGAAGTCCTGCCGCCGCGATTCCCACCATTCACGAGTTATTTGTTGGTGACTTGCCATGACAAGATCTCGGCTGGCCCATGCGGTCAGGTAACTCGGAACCGTCGTCTCTAAATACACCCGTGGCTTCATCGCAACTCACATATCGCCGTAACCGACTCGACAACAAAAGGGAATCGTGACCACCGCAGATAAGTATACGCATACCAGAGAAAACCGCCACGTTGTCGCTCGAAGACCTGACGTTTGGCAAATGCCTGTTACGGATGATAATGACGGATCTATTTTCTGATGGTGACTCTTTTACGAACGCACGAGTGACGATTGGTCGCCGCTGCCACCGTCGGAATTCTGTTTGCCGAACCATTCTTCCATCTTCGAGCGCGCTTGGGTATTGACGTCTTCGGTGATGTCCATCGCGACCATTGCAAGTGCAGCGGATAACGCCCCAAGATCGTCGGAGTAACCTGCAACGGGAATCGCGTCAGGAATCGCATCCAGAGGCATGATGAAGTAAGCGAGCGCTCCGATGATGATCGCCTTTGCCCATGCTGGAGGCACGGGAGACTGCAAGGCGTAGAAAAGCATCAACGCCATTTCAACGACAGTTTTCCCTGCGGCAAATGCGTCACATCTGAGTTTTTCCCAGAAGTTCTGTTCGGAATAATCAGATTGTGGAACGGGTGCGTTTGGAACATCAGCCATGATACCTATGCATTTTGCCCGGTATTTTTTTTCGACCGCCTAACGATAAAGGTAACGCGGGCGTCTTCGCCTCGCGTTGACCGAGTCGTTCGGCGATTTTATTGTCTTAGTTCGGATTTTGGAAACGAAACCGTTCGTTCAACGTTGGCTTTTGGCCATTAATTGAACTTA
>JBAXBD010000679.1:0-3684 GCA_037142165.1 Schlesneria sp.
CGACATCACGGCGCGCGCGGTCTGCATCTTCACGTGCAAGTTCTTTGGCATCACGTTCGGCCACGGCACGCGCCATCTGCCACAAACTGACTCCGGTCCCCAGAATCATGGCCATCAACACCATCGAAGTTGCCACAATGAAGACTAGGTGCCGACGAGCAAATTTGCTGAATCGATACCAGGATGATGGCGGCCGCGCTTCAACCGGTTCATGATCGAGATAACGCCTCAGGTCCTGGGCCAGCGCATTGGCTGTTTCGTAACGCCTCGAGCGGTTTTTTTCCACCGCTTTCATCACAATCCATTCCAGGTCACCACGCAGCGCGACAATCAGTTGTTTCAAGCTGTTTTTTCGCCGTGATTGTGCTGTCAATTCCCCTTTTCCGAGAGTACTGAGGCGATAAATGGGGCGAGGTAACTCTTCTTCTCGAATGATCCGCCGCAATTCATCGAAGGGGACTGACCCCAACCGCTGTTTATCGTAAGGGGTTGCTCCCGTGAGAAGTTCATACAACATCATCCCTAACGAAAACACATCGCAGCGGGTGTCAACATCCAGCGAATTCATTTCGGCCTGTTCCGGGCTCATGTACATAGGCGTCCCGATCATCTGCATGAATCGCGTGTAAATCGTCTGATTGGTCAGCGGTTCACCGATGGCTTTGGCAACGCCGAAATCAATGACTTTCGCCACCGGTTTGCCATCGTTAACTGTCACGAGCACATTGGACGGCTTCAGGTCTCGATGAATCACACCTTTCAGGTGAGCGTGCTGAACGGCATGGCAGACATCGATAAACAATTCAATTCGCTGAGTGATATCCAGTTGTTGTCCATCACAGAATTCGGTGATCGGCAACCCCCGCACGAGTTCCATCGCAAAATAGGATTGCCCGCTGGCCGTGGTTCCGGCATCGAATACTTGCGCGATGTTGGGATGGGTCATCATCGCCAAAGCCTGTCGCTCGGCTTCGAAGCGGGCCAGCACCTCCTTTGAGTTCATCCCCAGCTTCAGCAACTTGATGGCAACCCGACGACGGAATGGTTGTTCCTGTTGCGCAACGTAGATTTCACCAAAGGTTCCCTCACCGATTTTTTCCAACAGGCGAAAGTTCCCAACCAGTTCGCCCGCGCGAAAAAAAGCGTCGTCCTTCTCGGTCTCTGTGTTGGCATTCAGGACAGTGACAATATCTTCGAAATGTTCGCGAAGTTCCGGAGATGGCGGAATGGGCAAATCCAGAACATGGTTTGCTTTGTCGTGCGCCGCAAGCAATCGTTCGACGGAATCCCGCAATGCAGCATCGTCATAACATGCACCGGCCAGATAGGCCTCACGCTCAGCTTGCGACGCCAAGTCGAGGACCGACATAAAGATCTGTTTTTCCCGAGCAGTACTCACTGTGAGTCCTTCTGACAGCGATCCAGGAAGATAATACCGATTTCGCTGAATGAATATGCGAAAAAGGATTCCCGATGGTGCCGGGAAATCTGTCGAAAACTAAGAATCTTCACCAATTTCCCGTTGTAACCAGGCCCGGGCGAAGCTCCAGTTGCGTTTGGCTGTTCGGACAGAAACCCCCATCGCTGCGGCAGCCTCTTCGACCGTCAGTCCGCCAAAATAACGCAGCATGACCAGCCGGAATGCGTCGGGGTCTTCCTGTTCGAACTTTTTGAGTGCTTCGTCGAGCGACAACAGTGAATCGGGTGACATCGGTAGCTCTTCGGCGACTTCATCCATCAGTGGCTGGCGTTGCCGTCCGCCACCATACTTTGAACTTGATTTGCGCCGCGCAGACTCAATTAAGATCCGCCGGATCGCCTCGGCGGCAGCGGCATAGAAATGCCCACGATTGTCCCAACACTGCGACTGATCGTTGCCGACAAGGCGCAAATAGGCTTCATGTACCAAGGCCGTAGGCTGCAGCGTATGATTGGACACTTCCTGCGCCATTTTCTTCCGGGCCAGCCGTCGCAGTTCTTCATAGACTAACGGTAGCAGCCGATCTGATGCGCTCGAATTCCCTTGTTGCAGTTCAGAGAGAATTTGAGTGACTGTGGGATCGGCCATCGGAACACCTTCGAATCGACATCTCTATCGAACTTCCGAATTGTATGACTCGTCCAGCCAGACACAAACAAGAGGACCTGCGGCAACTCGAGATAAATTAACGAGCGGTCTGCCCTGTCCACTGAATCTCGAGAAAGAACCCGTTCATTAGAACGTCGTTGTCCGAGAGATTCTCCAGCGGCGGGGGGGCTTAAGCTATGAGATCCTCCGTCGTAGCAATCCTATTCGAGTGTCATGATCATTACTCCGCCCTCGCTGCGCCTGAGGCATCAAGAATTCCATGAAAAAAAGCTAGTTCTTCTCAGATGGCTTTTGTTCCTCTTCCGGCTTTTCTGGTTCGCTGGTTTTTTCTGGCGTCTCAGCAGGTGTTTCAGGCTTTTCGGTTGATTCTGCCGGAGTTATTGGCTTCTCGTCGGCTGGCTTTTTCGAGCCGCGTGGCGTCTTCTCGATCAGAAAATCATCCGGGTCTTCTTTTGGTTGCGACGGTGCTGGCAGGTCAGATTCATCGTTTTTGAAATCACGAGGCCGAGCTTCCGGCGGCTTGGGATTTTCTTTGCTGAACCAGGCGTAGAACTCTTTTGATCCATCTTTCTTTAATGAAGTAATTCTGTCTTCCGCCACAACTTTGAAAATTGTCTCTTGAAATTCCTTCATCAATTGGCTGTAGGCGTCAATGACTTTCGACGTGCTGCCATCACTGGTCGTTTCCAGGCACTGAGCCAGGCCCCAGAGCGCCCGTTCCCGGATCATTTCATCCGTTTTTTCCTGCAATAACGATTCAAAGGTTTGACGAGCAGCCTTGATATCCGTTCGCGCGAGTTCGCGATTGGTAAACATCAGCGGCATTGCGTCTTTCAGTTTTGCCTCGGCGACAATCAGCTCAGCCCACTGGGCTGGCGGTTTCCCTTTAAATTTATCAACGACCGATCCCATTTCTTCCAGATTCTGGGCAGAATTGAGCAAAGTCCAGCCGCCGGAACTCTCGGATTCGACGGTCCGGTTGAACCATAAAATCGCCCCGACCAAAAGCAATGCTGCACTGATCAGGCCGATCAACAGACCAAGGTGACGTTCGAAAAACCCAACGGTTCTTTCGATCTCGACACCGAGATCGTTGGTCAGAAGTTGATGTCGCTCTTCACTTTTCATACTGAGACTTCATTCGAAAGACAAGCCATCCTGGACGCAAGAAAGCGAGTGTAGGTCGACCCGGAAAGAGCGTCAAGGAAGGTATTCATTGTGGCTCTTCGGTTTAATCTCTACCTTTTCCATGTCGGACACGACATAACAGGCTCGATCCCGGGACTCGCAACCTCAGAATTAACAGAAAGAACCCCTCGATGTTCATCTTTGATGCCCATCTCGATATGGCGTGGAACGCGCTTGAGTGGAATCGTGACTTGATGTTGCCCGTCTCGAAAATTCGTGAATTCGAGCAACATTTCGACAAAATCATCCCCGGCCCCTGTACCGTTTCGTGGGATGAACTGCGGCGCGGACGCGTCGGCCTGATGATCGTGACACTTCTGCCACGATATCACCGAAAAGACAAACCGCTAACGTTTCCGCAATCACGTGAAACCTCGTATGCGATGTCTCACGGTCAATTGCAATAT
>JBAXBD010000680.1:0-3680 GCA_037142165.1 Schlesneria sp.
GTCCTGTTTTCTGGTGAAAGCGGGACTGGTAAATCAACCGCAGCAGAAGTGCTGGCCAATGATCTGGAACTCGATCTTTATCGAATCGATCTTTCAGCAGTCATTGATAAATTTATCGGAGAAACTGAAAAGAATTTGCGCAGACTTTTCGACGCGGCCGAAGCGGGAGGAGTCGTTTTGTTCTTTGACGAAGCAGATGCGCTTTTCGGCAAACGGTCTGAAGTGAAGGACAGTCACGATCGATACGCGAATATTGAAACGAACTACCTTTTGCAACGGCTGGAGTCGTTTCGTGGATTAGCAATTCTGGCCACGAATCTGAAAAGCAATCTCGATTCAGCATTTTTGAGGCGATTGCGTTACGTCATCAATTTCCCCTTACCTGATCGGCGGGAACGGCTGTTGATGTGGCAACGCTTCTTCCCCTCCACGGCTCCTGTCGCGGAACTCGACTATTCCCAACTGGCAGATTTGCCACTGACGGGAGGCAACATTCACACGATTGCCATGAATGCGGCCTATGCCGGCGCAGACGATCAAGGCCGCATCGAGATGCGTCACCTGCTGAAAGCGGCTCAGGCTGAGTGTACCAAGCTGAAGAAACCGACCTCTGCACATCAATTCCAACTGAGGGAGGGCAATCAATGGACGTGAACGTCGAAATCGAAGAAATCGTCCTGTCCGGGATCGATCTTTCGCCCGCACAGGCGGAACTGGTCAAGTCGACCTTGTCAACGGAATTGGCCGCCCTGTTTACAGAAAGCCGCCGCGACCGCTGGCAACAACATGGTGGTCTCGCAGCGGATGACGTCAAGGGCGATCCGATCAACATTGGGACGACAGTTCAACCCGTACAGGTCGGTGAACAACTCGCCGCGTCCGTCTTTCAGGCAGTGACCGGATCGGCGATGTACTCACAAAAGTCGGCGACACATTCTTCTACGACAAACCTGAACAGGGGGCAATAAATGGCTGCAGGGTTTCCACAATCTGCCCCCAAACCACTCCGAAGCGGAATCGTGCTACTGGATCCTTCCAGTGGACAACCGCAGCGAGTCATCGTTCTGCAATATACTCCTTCATCGTTGACACGGTCGTTACAACCTCAGTGGTATCAGCCCGTGCAAGGCGATCAACTCGTCAATCGTAACCGCCTGAATGCACCGCCGATCGAGACGATTCATCTCGAAGCAGAGGTTGACGCAACCGATCAACTCGAATCGCCCGATCAGTTCCCGATCGAAGCCAAGCATGGCGTCAATCACCTTCTGGCCGCACTGGAAACCATTGTTTATCCAACCACGGCGCAGTTGCGAGCGGCCAATTCAAGCCAGGCTGCCGGGTCGCTAGAAATCGCGCCGATCGAGGCACCGCTGGCCGTCTTCGTTTGGAGTAAGTCACGTATTGCGCCGGTTCGCATTACGGAACTCAGTATTTCGGAAGAGTTTTTTGACTTGCAGCTCAATCCCATGCGTGCACGTGTCACGATGACGATGCGTGTCCTCAGTGTGGATGACCTCGGTTTCCAGCACACCGGCAGCAACATCTATCTGCGTTACCAGGATCAGAAAGAGAAGCTGGCAGGGCTCGTTGCCGGCGGGACGCTTGGTCAATTTGGGATTTCAGGGGTGTAATATGGCTAACAACTTTTCCGAACAGACTCCTTATCCTTCGCCAATCTCGCTGCCACAAACTGTGCTGCCCGGGACGAGCCGATACTTCGGTGCGCCCTTTCTCAAAACAAAACTGCCGGATAACCGGGAAGTCGCCTATCTCGCGCGACGATTCCTCCCCTTACCGGAAGAATTCGATCCATTGACGGAACACGTCGTCGCCGAAAAGGAGCGACCCGATCACGTGGCGTTCAATTTCTTGAACGATCCGGAACTGTTTTGGCGTGTTGCTGACGCGAATCCGGTTCTCGATCCCAATCAACTGACTGACACGCCCGGTGCTCGAATTACAATCGCGCTTCCACAAGGTATCCCGGGAGTCGATTATGCTTAAAGGGATTCATCTGACCTTGTTGATCGGCCCCGGCAGCCCGAATCCGATGCCCGGCGATGTCCTGAATGCCTTGACTGACGTCTCGGTCCAGATCGACT
Source organism: Schlesneria sp. (assembly GCA_037142165.1). Taxonomy (GTDB): domain Bacteria; phylum Planctomycetota; class Planctomycetia; order Planctomycetales; family Planctomycetaceae; genus Schlesneria. Next base: position 2,106 of record JBAXBD010000680.1, read on the forward strand.
CGGCTGGTCCGAGCGGTTTCGAGCTGAAGTTCACCTGGTTCAACGGCCTCGACGAAAAACTGGGCCTTGGCAGAGGGACTTTGCCTGGGATGTTGCGTGTCGTCATTGCCGTAACGATGCAGGCGACCCCTCAGGTTTTGATGGATGGGATTGTCAGCCGACATTCCATGTCACCGGGTGGAGCACGCGGCACCGGACCCACACTGACATTACAAGGCGAAGACCTGACGCGAGCCATGAACTATACGCAGCTCGATGGGGTCCCGTTTCCGGGGCAGTCACCTGAAAACCGTGTTAGTTCAATTCTGCGAAAGTATTCGGGGTTGGGAATTCGGGCCGAAGTTGTCGCGCCGGTGCAACTGGATCTTGAATTACCAACAAATAACGTCGGCCATCAAAAAGGGACGGACCTGCAGTATATCAATCACCTCGCCAAATGCTGCGGCCACATCTTCTATATTGAGCCGGGTCCACAACTGGGACAATCCAAGGCGTACTGGGGACCAGAAATCCGCAACGGCGAACCCCAGCCTGCGTTGACCGCTGACATGGATTCGTTCCGAAACGTCGACACACTGGATTGCTCGGTCCAGCTCGACGATCGGCGCGAGCAAGTCATCAATGTGGAAGTACCAGGCCTTCCGCTGGCGGTGAATGTCCCCCTGCCGGATGTGGCATCGATCACCAACCCTCTGGCCAGGTTCCAACTGAAACCCCAGGGCCAGCGAAAAGTACCCGATACGTCGAACCTCAGTCCGACTAAGGCATTGCTCAAGGGGTTGCAGCAAAGTCAGCAGGCGCAGGAACAGGTCTCAGTCTCCGGGTCGCTGGATGTCATGCGTTATGGACAGATCTTGCAGGCTCGCCGACTTGTTGGGGTTCGCGGCGTCGGACCGCTCTTTAATGGAAACTACTTTGTCAGGAGCGTGTCTCACGCCATTCGCCGAGGGGAATATAAACAAAGCTTTCAATTATCACGGGGCGGCGTTGGTGCCAGCTCTTCAAGGGTTAACATATGATCGCAGCGAATCTTGCTCAATCACTGGGTCAACTCGATGAAACCGGCGTTCGACGGTACCTGGGGCTTTTCAAGGCCACTGTGGTCGACAATGTTGACCCCATGAATCAAGGGCGCGTCAAGCTGATCGTCCCCGAGGTTATTTCGACGCGACTCGAAACCTGGGCGAATGTTCTGGTCCCGATCGGTGGGATGCAGCACGGACTTTATGCTCCGATTCCGATCAACACCAAGGTCTATGTCGCTTTCGAAGCGGGCAATCTGGATTACCCGGTCGTGGCAGGATGTTATCGCTCGACCCCTGCCGAGGTTCCTTCGAAAGCTCCGCCACATAACCCACTATTGCATTCCATCACGATCCAGACGCGGGACCAGAATGCGATCGTCATATCCGACATTCCCGGTCCGACCGGAGGTATTCAGATCACGACTTCCAACCAGCAGAAAATCACCATGACAACGGTCGGTATCGAGATCAACAATGGAATGGGGGCGTCAATCAAGATGATCGGCCCCACAATCCAGATCGATGCGACACAGGTCAGCATCAACCATGG
>JBAXBD010000681.1:0-3675 GCA_037142165.1 Schlesneria sp.
GGTTGAACAGGGCGCCAATTACGAGGGACATTGGGCCTTTCTGCCGATCAAACGTCCCGCCAATTCAAAACAAAATGAACCGGTTCAGCCAGGTGCAGTCGTGCCTACTGCAAGCACTGTCATTGACGCAATGGTCCGTGACGGGCTTGCCAGTCACGGGCTTAAACCAAGCCCCGAGGCTGACCGGATCACGCTGATTCGTCGATTGAGTTTTGACTTGATTGGCTTACCCCCTACCCCCGAACAGGTCGACGCCTTTGTGCGCGATACGTCACCAAACGCCTACGAAAAGGTCGTCGATGGTCTGCTTCAATCGCCTCACTACGGCGAACGTCTTGCCATCTGGTGGCTGGATCTTGTGCGGTACGCCGACAGTGTTGGCTATCATGGCGACCAGGACGTCAGCGTGTCACCCTTCCGACAATACGTGATTGATGCATTCAATAAGAATCAGCGGTTCGATCAGTTCACGATCGAACAACTGGCCGGTGACCTTCTACCCGAACCAAGTCGAGATCAAAAGATTGCCTCGGGCTATAACCGCCTGGGGATGATGTCGGCCGAAGGTGGTGTGCAGGACAAGGAATATCTTGCCAAGTACATCGCTGAGCGGGTCCGCAATGCAACAGGAACGTGGCTGGGAGTGACCTTAGGTTGTGCCGAATGCCACGACCATAAGTACGACCCTTTCACTACGCGCGACTTCTACCGTTTCGAAGCGTTTTTTGCCGACATCCAGGAACGAGGGCTCTATTCAGGAGCGAATTCCGACGGCAATTGGGGTTCATTCATCAAGGTCCCCAATCCCGAGCAGGAGGCGGCTCTGGCTGAAATGGACCGACAAATCGCCGCGACCAAAACAGTTCTCAACACGCCAACTGCAGAACTTTCGGACGCTCAAAGTGCCTGGGAAAAGGCTCAGATTCTCTGGACGACGCTGAAGCCGGCATCGATTGTGTCGACTGGCGGAGCCACCCTGACTCTGAAAGAGGACGGGTCGATCCTGGCCAGCGGAACAAGCCCCCCCACGGATACTTATGTTCTCAAGATCAATGATCTGCCGAGCGGTGTCACAGCGTTTCGACTTGAAGTCTTGCCGGATGATTCGCTCCCCGCCAAGGGGCCGGGTCGAGCCGGCAATGGCAACTTTGTGCTCAGTGAATTAATTGTGGAACAGAATTCAGTCGAAGCGACGGATCGAAGAGTCAAGTTTCAATCGGCGACTGCCAGCTACGAACAAACGGGTGCTGCTGGCGCAAACCCCTACGGAAAATGGGCTGTCGCGGCTACCATTGATGGAGACATCAAAGGAAAAACATGGGGTTGGGCCGTCATGGAAAAGGTGGGACAACCGAACGTGGCGGTGTTTGAATCGGCACGAGACGTCATCCATGAGAACGGCGTGACAATCTCGCTACTCCAAAATCTTGATAACCCCCAGCATACGCTGGGACGCTTTCGAATTTCCGCGACGACGTCACCACGTCCCGTGAAGGTCGATCAGTCGCTTCCTCCACAGATCAGTGCGATTCTGGCGATCACAATTGATCAACGCAGTGAAGCTCAACGAAACGAACTCGCCGCTCATTACCGTAAGATCGCGCCCGTGCTTGAGCCAGCGCGTCAGCAGTTGGCAGGACTGGAAAAGAACCGAAAGGAACTCGACGCACGTATTCCCAGCACGTTGGTGACGACGGCCGTCCAACCCCGGATGGTTCGCATATTGAGGCGAGGGAACTGGATGGACGACAGCGGTGAACAGGTCACCCCTGCCTATCCAGCGATTTTTTCCAACGGTCCCCCCGATGATCGTCGATTGACTCGTCTGGATCTGGCGCGTTGGATGACCGCCGGAGACAATCCACTTACTGCCCGAGTGTTCGTGAACCGGGTCTGGAAACTGCTGTTCGGGGCTGGCTTGTCACGCCGAGTCGATGATCTGGGAGCACAGGGAGACTGGCCAAGTCATCCGCTGCTTGTTGATCAACTGGCTGGTCAGTTCATCGAATCAGGCTGGGACATCAAGCAACTGATTAAAACCATTGTGATGTCACAGACGTACCGGCAGTCGTCGGTCTCCAATAGTGAAATTCGAGAAGTCGATCCGTACAACCGCTGGCTGGCTCGTCAGGGGCGCTTCCGCCTGGATGCAGAACTTGTCCGCGACAATGCACTCGCGATCAGTGGGTTGCTGGTGTCAAAAATCGGAGGAACGAGCGTGAAACCGTATCAGCCGCCCGGCTATTGGGCTCATCTCAATTTCCCGACTCGCGAATGGCAAAACGGAAACGGTGATGACTTATATCGGCGAGGTCTTTATACCCACTGGCAGCGGCTATACCTGCATCCAAGCCTGATGGCATTCGATGCCCCCAGCCGCGAAGAGTGTACCGCCGATCGGGCGCGGTCGAACACGCCATTACAGTCGCTGGTATTGCTCAACGATCCCAGTTACATCGAAGCCGCACGAGCGTTCGCCGAGCAAATCATCCGTCATGGGGGGACCTCAACAAGCGAACGATTGAAGTTCGCCTTCCACAGAGCGGTGTCACGCGAGATCACTCCCGCAGAAACCGAGATTCTTCATCAACTGCTTCAAAACCACCTCGCCGAATACAAATCCGATCCGAACGCGGCAAACGAGTTGTTGAGTGTCGGAGCGAAGCCCGTCTCTGCTGAGGTTGATAAAACCGAACTCGCCGCCTGGACGAGTGTCGCGAGGACGATTCTCAATCTGCATGAAACTATTACTCGGAACTAAGTCAGAAGTGAACGATAAAAAACTATGAACCGTTTGCTGAAAGTGGACGAAGAATTTAAACCACGAAGGGTACGAAGAGCACGAAGAACACGAAAAAAATAGTCCAGGCGAGCCGGGCGGCGTAAGCCCCCGGACTCTTTATGCATCAGGTGTTTGTATCCGGCAAAGAAGTCAGAAAAGAGTTTTGGAACACTCATCTTCGCTAATTAACGCTAATAAGAGAAAGAGGCTGAAATGTCAGTAAAAGAATTAAACTGTGGGTATTCCCGAAATTCCTTCTGATTTTCTTATGAGTGCCGATTAGTGAAGATTAGTGTTCAAAATCCGTATTTCTTAGAAATAATCGTATTATGACAATTCCGACATCGATTGCTCGGCGTTCGTTCTTGCAGACGGCTGGGGTCAGCCTCGGTTCAATCGCATTAACTTCTCTGTTAAACAAAGACGGTTTTGCCGCGGAAGCGAAGCGCGATGCGACCGTGCCGAAGTGGGCTGGCGTGTTGAATCCGACTCATTTTGCTCCCAAAGCCAAGCGAGTGATCTGGCTTTATATGGCCGGCGGAATGACTCACATCGACACGTTCGACAACAAGCCGAAGCTGGCGGAGCTTCACGGTCAGGCGATGCCTGAATCGATCACAAAAGGGCAACAGATTGCGCAGCTTCAAGGCCAGAAATTGAACTGTTTCGCGCCGCAGCACGCTTTCAAACAGTTTGGCGCCTCAGGCCAGTCGATGGCCGAGATCTGGCCTCATCTTGGCGAGAAGTGTGCCGACGACATGTGCATCGTGAGGTCGCTTTACACAGAAGCGATTAATCACGATCCCGCTCACACGTTTATGAATACCGGTTCGATGAACGCCGGTCGACCTGCAATGGGTTCATGGCTGCTGTATGGTCTGGGGGCCGAGTCA
>JBAXBD010000682.1:0-3671 GCA_037142165.1 Schlesneria sp.
GGAAGTTCGGGCTCGTATCATTGGCGACAAACAGTCCTAAATGACCGTCGCCACCAAAGTCCCATGCGACCAGCCCCAAACCTCGACCATTGGGAATTCGCATCCCGGATTCGAGCGTAATATCGCGAAACCGTCCATCCCCCTCATTCAAATAGAGTCGATGAAATTCAGCGGTCAGCATGTCCGGCGTACACGCCATCTGTTCACCCGACTTATCTTTGCACTCTTTTTTGGCGGTCTCTTCCATGACCGAGTAATTCGCCACATAAAGGTCTGGAAGCCCGTCGCCGCTGAAATCAGCGAAAACGCTGCTCGTTGTCCATTCGTTCCCCGCAACATTGGACGCCGTCGTCACATCACTGAAGGTTCCATCGCCATTATTCCGGTACAAGCGGTTCGGTCCGAGATTGCCAATATAAAGATCCGAAAAGCCGTCCTGATCGAAGTCGCCGACTGTCACGCCATGCGAAAAGCTTAAATCATCGGTCCCCGCAAGTGTGGTGACATCCACAAAACGCCCGTCGACATTCCGGAACAGTCGATCCGTGTATTTCGGCTGCGGGGTTGGATCTCGCCAATTATTCGCCTGGGCCAGATACACGTCACAGAGGCCATCCAGATCGTAATCAACTGCCGCGACACCGCCTCCAACGACGTTGAAAATATGCTGCAACCGAGTTTCTTCCGTTGTCCCTTCGTAATAATTGAATGAGAGCCCAACCCTTTCCGCCTCCTCTTGAAAAGACCAGGGGATCTCGTCGTTGATCCCTGACTGCTCATTCCCCTCGCGTCGATTTAAAGAGCGACCGGAACCAAATGACGACGACCAGCGCGGTTCGCGAAAATCCGATTTCCGCAGTTTGGCCGCAAGGTTGAATGGCATCGAGACTTGATTGGAATCCTGCTGCGCTTTACGCAGCCAATACTTCAGATCCTGGTGTGTCTGTGCATTGGAAACTCCCGGGAGATGCGTCAATAAGTATGTCCATCCAGCAGCCTCCCAGAAGCGTCCCAATTCGCCGAAGCTTGTGATAACCCGCTTTATCATTTCGGGATCAACATCATTCCGCAACAAATTCAATAAGGATTCCACATTCGCCAGTTTTTCCGCGCGGTGCACAAACTCCTTCGCCATTGCGGACTGCTTAAGCTGATCAAGACATCCTGCGATTTGGACATTTGCCGCCAAGTGGTTGGGCGACAAGCATAATGTTTCCAGAAAGCATCTTGTTGCCCCTTCAATCAACCCCAGCCGGCGGGCCTGCAATCCCTGCACGAACCAGACTTCCGGATGGTTTTGGGCCTCACTTGGCAACTGGCCGCGCCACTGCAGGAATTCTTCGGCATCTCCACGGTCATAGATGATTCGCCCCAGCCGCCCCTGTGCTTCGCCCAGTTCAGGCATCTCGTCAATGACTTCACGCAGCAGTTTCTCGGCTTCGGCCTGTCGATTCTCGTAAATTACGCGTCTGGCCACAGCCAGTTTAATTAGGATCTCAGGCGGATTTGCTGCCAACCCCAATTCCTCGAAACGTTCATCCGACCGGAAGAATCGTTCAGGAACTGCGAATGCCAACAGTTCATCACCACGACACTTACCGCGACGAATCTGATCAAAAAAGGGAGAAATTCCCTCCCAGTTTCGTCCGGCGACCTGCAGGATGTGCCCCAACCTTGAACTGGCCTCAACGTGGTGAGGTGACAATTCCAGAGCCCGGCGCAAATGCCGCTCTTCGTCAGTCAGCCGCCCCGTCACTTCGCAGCGTCGGGCAAGTCCCATTTCTGCCAGAAATTCCCATTTCCCGCCGTCTTTTGGCAGCCTGCGATAAAGCTCGACTGCCGCGTTATTTTCGAAGTTCACAGCCGCCGCGTCAGCCGCTAGCGCGATTCCGAACGGGCCGGACTCAGGACGTTTCAGATATTCTTGAGCCAGCCCGAATGCGTCAGAACGTCGAAGTTCGATTGCCGCAAGCAGCTTTTTGACCAGCAGTTGATCGGCCGTGGGAAAACATTCCGGCTGAACGCAAATCACTCCGCCTACCAGGACCAGGCAGACCCCAATCGCGACCAGTCCGTATTCCACACTCGCTGGAATCCAGGATCTTGTGTGCATCAATTGGTCTTTTCAATGTTTTCAGGTTTGTCACGCTCTACCGGAAGCCCGTGCTTCAGTCAGCAACCCCCACACGAGCAGCACTCCCCCCAGCACGAGAAGAACAAAGCTCCCCGGAACCAGTACCGCCGAAGCAGACTCATGATTGGGGAACTGGACGAGTTGCGCATGTGCGTAGGCTTGTTCAGCAGCCAATATGAGTAATCCGCCCGTAACAAGCTTCATAAAAATTGATCCTTCTGCCGAGCGACGACAACCTGCAAATTCAGTTCGGTAAAATCTTAACGGACAAAAGTCAGACGCGGTGATTGAATCGTCGTTTGCTCCGTCGACGAGCATCTCAACTGATTTGTCAACTGAGACAACTCGTGAGCCAGGCGAACATGAACCCGAAACGGTTTCAATTCCAGTGAAGTGAAATATTGGAGGAAATGCTACCGGTTCCCCAACGGACTCGCCACTCTTGAAGATATCTCACACTTGACCGAGGCGAACCAAACCGTAAACAACTTCAAACTTTCAACGCAAAAACGCATCAAATAAAGGTTGCCTATTCCTTCCGATAGGGTATAGTTTTGAAATCTGAAGGAGGAACGACGAATGCACTCACCGTCTGACCCAGCCCCTGACGAATCGCTCGCAGACCAATGTTGGCTGGGAACCGATGTTCCCAGCTTACTCCCAATGGCATGGCTTGAGATCGAGCGTCACAAGTGGATTGAAAGCGAAAAGGCTAAACGCGACGTCGGTCAAGCGGCGGTTGCCGACTGGCTGAAGCGGTTCTGGTGGCGATTCTGCCGCTGGCGACGGATTGAACACGTCGAAGGTGTGCATCGCTGGTACGAGTTTTCTCACGAAGACTTCGCCAAAGTCTTGCGACCGATTCTACAAAATGACCGACTCGTACTGGTCATTCTCGAATTGATGAAAACTGACCGTCGCCGGGTGATCAACGACCTGGAAGTCATCGAGTGGGCTCGCGATGCAGGGGTTCCGATGGAACGAGTGCTCGAAATTCTCGGTGAAATTCATATCAATGTCGCTCGTCTCGACCCGCCGGTGGAATGGGTAAGACGTGCTGATTCCAGTTTCTCCAGCCGGACCCTCGATTCTTAAAAACCAGTCATCTCGTAGCATGGGCTCCAGCCCGTGCAGCCCGTGAGTTTATCAGGCAAAACGCTAGATTCTTAAGAACCGTTCATGGCTTGGCATCAAACGCGACTGAAATTACCACCGTTTCGACGTGGTTTCCATCTGATAACAACACACATACTTCAGGCAATCCCTGAATTGTCATCAGTGAACGTCGGTTTGCTGCACATCTTTATTCAGCATACGTCAGCCTCGTTGTCGATTAACGAAAACGCCGATCCTGATGTTCCGCGAGACCTCGAAGCCTCGTTCAACGCAATCGCCCCCGAAGATTTCCCATATGTCCACACGTGCGAGGGTCCAGACGACATGCCCGCGCATGTCAAATCTTCACTACTGGGAAGTTCCCTGACAATTCCGATCAACACAGGTCGACTTTGCCTGGGAACCTGGCAGGGGATTTACC
>JBAXBD010000683.1:0-3657 GCA_037142165.1 Schlesneria sp.
GTACCGAGGTCGTCTTCGCGTCCGAGGAACTTTGCCGGGATCTGTGTCGTGCGCCGGATCACCTCAGGAAGAGACATTCCAAGATGCAGAAATTTATCCATTGTTGTCAACAGGTCGAAGACCGGCCCGTGCAAATTGTAATAATGAATGTCACTGCTGATAAAATCAGGCAGAATTCCTTGATCAATCAGGCTTCGTGCCACTTGAAAATCGAAACTCGCAAAGCCGTGGCCGACATCCAATAGCACGCCCGCCTCCAGTTTCTTTCGAATTTCGGGGGAGATGCGATCATCGCCGTCGACCAGCCCGCAGTTTTTCCCGTGATAACAGTGCGTCAGCACATCACCCGGCTTCAGTCGATCGAGGATATATTCCATCGACAACGTCGAATTCGGGCTGTGAACGACGAGTGGTAAGCCGACGAGATCCGCCGCTTCGCGTGCGCGATCAAGCCCTCCCGCTTCATTCCGGCCACCCTCTGCGAGGTTCGCTGTCAATCGGATTTTGATCCCGGCGATCACATCGCGATGAGCGGCAACGGTCCTTTTCACTGTTTCGATGTCGCAATAACGAAGATCATGCAGTTCACCCAGCAAGGGCGGGTTGCCGACACTGCCGATCAACCCCTGACCAGCAATATGCAGCAATGCCAGAACTCGGGTTTCGGCTTCTTCGATGACATACCGACGAAAGCCTTCGAAAATCAAACCACCCGCAGTGCCGAAGTCGAGAACGGTGGTGACACCGCGAGATAAACAGCTCGGATCGGGTTCGATTCCAAAATGACTGACACCCGGAAAAACGTGGACATGAAAATCAATCAACCCAGGTACAACGATCTTTCCGCGCACATCAATCACGCGCCGCGTTTCGGCGGAAGTTGTCCCGTTGGGATGAATTGAAACAATTCTCCCATGGCTGACGACAACGTCGTACAGTCCGTTCAAGTTCTGGGACGGATCAATGACTTGCCCGCCGCGAATCACGAGATCGTTCATGGCAAATTCAAATTCGGACAAAGATTCGCTGCCGGTACAACCAACAGACGAACAACCAGAAACAGACCAAAACCAGATTCGCCTCGACCATCGGCGCGTATTTACTGCCGAACATCTGGAAAATGTCAGTGTTGATGTGGCGCTTCAACAAGTCTGCCGTCCAGCCCCGTAGTAACTGCCCTGACATATAAAGCACCATCGAATTCATGCCAGCGACGATCAACGGAAACGACCACGCCTTCCATCCGAGACCGTCGATGATTCCATAGAAACCGGCCAGCATCAGCAATGTCCAGCCGGTGCTGAAGAGTGTCCAGCTCGGCGTCCAGATTCGTTTTACGAGCGGACAATAGCCAAGTGCATTTAAACCCCATCCAAGACCCAAGAGCAGCAAGCCAACGATCATCAGCGTCATAAATGTCCTGCGGCGATCGATGCTCGCTCTTCGAATGAATTCACCAGTCATCAATCCGAACAGCATCGTCACGAACGCAGGAATGAAATTGGTTGTTTGATATCCACCACTGTTGAAAATATAAGGTTCAGGACGAGTGACCAGGCGTCGAGCAATTTGACCGAGCCTGGCGATCCAATTCGGTTTTTCTACTTCTATTGGTTTGGCTGCGTCTGTTTCTGCTGGCGTGCCTGGCGGTGCAGGGGGCTGAACTAGTTCTGCAGGACCGGGCGTCGCAGCAGGAAACAAGTTCAGCAGCCAGCGGTCAAAAGTAGCCGCCGGGTTCGCGTTCTTCTGCCAATGGGCTTCGAACCCCTGCAGAAGTTCCCAGTTTTCCGGCAGATTGATGTCTTTGGGATTCTCGACGACCACGGCAGGTGTCAGGGCAAACCAGGCCCAATATCCCCCGAGGATCAAGACTGCTGCAGCGAGTTGTACGGCAAAATTTCGGTTTCTGAAAAGGAATAAGAAGGGATATCCAAGTCCGATTTGCGTCAACACGTTCATGAAGGCAAAGTTCGTGGTGGGCTTACCTCCGGAGGACAAAAATATCCCAAGCAGGATCAGCACCAGTGCCCGAAGCAATACGTGCCGTGCCAATCTGTCAGGGGATTCGCCTTCGACTTCCCGACGGCTGAACGAATAGGGGACAGCAACCCCGACGAGAAACATGAACGATGGCTGGATCAGATCCCAGAACGCACACCCGACCCAGGGGACATGGCTGAACTGATATCCCAGTGTCTGCATGATCGAACAATCACGAAACTTCTCCGACGTGGCAGCAAGGCCAAACCCGTTTGCGGCAAGGCAGACCATCACAAACCCGCGATAGGCATCCATCGACGCGAGTCGTGGGTGTGGCGTCGCCACGGAACTCGCTGCTGTCGCCATGGTCATGGTTGCCTCCAACTCATTTCAATTCGGTTCGGTCGTGATCGATCAGCCAGATGTTACGGTAATTGACAGGATTGCCGTGATTTTGCAGCAAGGTTGGCAAGGGATTAGGACCTTCCGCACTGCCGCCGCCGGTTTTATTTTCCAGTTCCAATCGATCGTGAATCACAACACCATTATGTCGTACGGTGATTCTTGCTTTGGCAAGTCTTTTTCCGTCGTCAGAGAATTTGGGTGCTCTAAAATCGATATCGTAAGTTTGCCATCGGAGTGGTGGAAAGCTCATGTTCATATCAGGAGCTTTGAACTTATAAAGTGAACCACAATCGTTGAATTGCGGTTCCAATCCGAACGAATCGAGCACCTGCACTTCGTACCGTTTTTGCAGATAAAAGCCACTGTTACCTCTTGCTTGCCCGCGTGCGAGTGGCATATACGGAGTGCGGAATTCGCCGTGCAGCGTGAAGTTCTGGTAAGCGTTTGTCGTTTCGCAGCCAATTTCCAGCAGACCATCGGCCGTGATTTTGGCGTTTTTCAGCAGGTCGGTCTCCTTGCCATCAAACAAGACGATTGCATTCGCGGGTGGCTTTGCACCGAGTGTCGTACTGAGTCTCTTCACCGGCTGCAGGCAGCTCAACCGTTGACCTGCGGTGTTTGTCACGACGGCCGCATACGATGGTTGCAAGTAAATGACAAGATCTTCGCCGCCGAGGATGACTCGATTATCAGCCCCGCTTCCAACAAGTTTCAGCCGCGGAGAACCATCAAAGCCGTTTCCAGGAAGGCCGCCCCGATAAATGAGGGCACTGAAATTCCCTTGTCCCAGCGCCACAACTTGCAAACCGATCGGTCGGCAAATGCCATATAACGGGATCGAACCAATATATTCGCCCTGAACATGATAATCGACATCGACCTGCGCGAGATCAGTAACACCCTTGGACAAATCCTCGCCGTGAGCAGCCGTGGCACCAGCCAGCATGCCAATGACGACGATCCAAAATTGAGAGACAGAACGTAACATCGTAAGTACTTCTTGAAGTGGGTTAGTAACCATCGTTCACTTTTTGCGATCGGACACGCAGTCCATCGAACCATGACACTCAACCAATGTCATGATCAAACCGGTAACATTTCAATCTTTTTTCTCTGAAAAGCGGCTGCCAATGAAGCATCGGCGACGCTTTCACAACCGTCCATACCAGCCACAAGAACCCCGTTCAGATCAATGAACTCGACGTCGCACCGAATCACCTGTTCGGGGGTCTCATGCATCCGGATGACAATCCGAACTCCGTCCTTGGGGAA
>JBAXBD010000684.1:0-3651 GCA_037142165.1 Schlesneria sp.
GGAAAGACCGCTGCGTATTGAAGATTCACGATTCGCCGGATCCTCTGCGGAAATCGCCGTGTATGACGAACGGTCAGGTGTGACGCAAAACTTCATATGCCGCCCACAAGGTACGACCCGTTTTAAACGGGGCGACCCGGTAATTCTCAGATTGATTCAACTGTTGATGATCGTGATCAGCCTGTCAGGTTGTTTTGGCGACGCGTCGCCGGCGCTTCCCGTCAAACACGAATCGAACTGGTCGATGCCCCCGGATGGAGCTCGGGTTCCTGCCCCGCGCGGCATGACAGTCTCCCCTTCAAACGAGTATCTCGTCCTCGATAACGCGGGACGCGTCCTGGTGTATGACGAGAATGGAGACTTACAAAAGCAATGGTGGATGCCCGAATATGCGATCGGAAAGGCCGAAGGAATTCTGGTCCTGAAAGATGGACGTATCGCCGTTGCCGACACTCATTACCATCGCATTGTCTTCTTTGATCACGATGGAAACTTCACAGGGACCTTTGGCCAACGAGGCAGCGAGCCTGGTGACTTCGTTTACCCGGTCAAGATCGCTCAGGACCCCGAGGAAAACCTCTATATTTGCGAATACGGTCAGAACGATCGCGTGCAGAAATTTCGACCTGACGGAACATTCCTTTTGCAGTTTGGTGGCCCCGGTATCGAACCTGGCAAGTTCCAGCGACCGAGCGGAATTGTCTGGTATGACCACAAACTTTATGTCGTCGACGCCTTTAATAATCGGATTCAGGTTTTTACCGATGAGGGAAAGCTGATTGGAATTCTTGGAGAGTCAGACAAAATAGCTGAAGTTCACTATCCATACGACATCACAGTCGATCAGAATGGGGACTTGTTCGCGGTCGAATACGGTGCAGGACGGGTTTCCAAGTTCAGTCGATCAGGCCGACTATTAGGCCGGTACGGTTCATCCGGGTCAGGTCAGACAGCGGCTCAGTTCTCGACTCCCTGGGGGCTGGCCATCGATCGACGCGGGCGGTTATACGTGTGCGATACAGGCAATAGACGGATCGTGGAGCTGGAGCTTTGAGATGATCAAACAACTGAGTCGCTTCATCGCGAGCTTTTTTCCGCGACCCCGCCGTCCCTTTCGCTGGCAGGATACCTGGCCACTGGCCCTGTTCATGCTCTTGTTTTGCGGGATCTGTGCCTGGCTGGAACTCGGCCATTACGTGATGTTTGCCCGACCCTATATGCTCGGATTGATACTCCTTGCCCCGTGGGTCTGGTGGATGTACATCGCAGGTTACGCCGGCCTGCCCAGGGGACGAGGGACTCTTTCGCTACTGATGAGGCTATGCCTGTTAGGGCTACTGGTCATGGTCCTGGCCGAACCTCGTTCTGTTCGGTCGCGCGATGTCATGTCAGTTGTGTTTGCACTGGATGTCAGCGATTCGATCTACAGCCCTGATGATGCCCTGAAATACATCGTCCAAACGGTGCAGAACCAAAGGCCGAAAGGAAAGTCCGATCAGGCAGGACTGATTATCTTCGGCAAAACTCCCGCGTGCGAGCTTTCACCCAGCATGAGCTTCCCCTTTGAAGCGTTCAACTCGCAAGTCGATCGCGGGGCGACAAACATCGAACAGACGTTGTCGTACGCTGGTGCCCTCTTGCCCGAAGACAATCAGGGAAAAGTCGTCTTAATCAGTGACGGTGTTCAGACCGAAGGAAATCTGTCTCGCATCCTGGACGACCTGAAGGGACGCGGAGTCGTTGTTGACGTACTGCCCATCGATTACTCGTACAGCAACGAAGTCTGGCTGGAACGCCTTGACCTGCCCCAGGCGGTCAAACTGGGCGAATCGTACGAAGCGGGCATGCTTGTCAAATCGCTGAACGACGGAAAAGGAAAGCTCGTCCTGCGTGAAAACGGAAACGTGATCGCCGAGCAGGATGTCGAATATAAAACCGGTACTAACCGGTATACCGTTCCGATCACGCTTCGAACGGCAGGCTATTACGAGTACACCGCCAGTATCGAAGTCCCCAAGGCGCAGGACAGCCTGGCTCAGAACAACACCGTTCTGAATTACATCTTTGTCGAAGGCGAAGGAAAGGTTTTGCTTGTCACGGATGGATCGGGTGACAAGCGTGACTGGGAACGGCTCGAGCGGGCCATTCGTGACGGTGAACGAGCCGACGAGCGAATCGACGGGTCTGACATGCCGCGCGACGCGACGTCGCTGATGCCCTACGATTGCATTATCTTCGCTAATGTTCCGCACGATGAATTCGATGTGCAGCAACTGCAGGCGGTTCGCGACGCAGTTTATAATCTCGGTGCTGGGTTTCTGATGGTCGGGGGATCGAACAGTTTTGGACCGGGGGGTTATCACAGAACCGTCATCGAAGACATTCTCCCTGTTTCCATGGACGTGTCTCAGAAAAAAGTGCTGCCGAAGGGTGCACTCGCCATCATTCTGCACTCGTGTGAATTCCCCGAAGGAAACACCTGGGGCAAGCGGATCACGAAACAGGCCATCAAGGTGCTGGGTGCCCAGGATGAAGTCGGCGTGCTGGCCTATACCGAAGTCGGCGAAAAATGGCTGTTCGAACTGACTCCTGCCGGTAATTACGAGCAGCTTGTTCCGATCATTAACGGAGCCACCATCGGAGATATGCCCAGTTTTCAGAACACGATGCAATTGGGTTTAAAGGGGCTGATGAAAAGTGACGCGGCAACGCGGCATATGATCATTCTCTCGGACGGTGACCCACAGCCACCAACCCCGGCACTGATCGCACAATTCATAGACGCCAAAATCAGCGTGTCCATGGTGGCTATTTTCCCGCATGGGGGGATGGAAATCTCGAAAATGCAGCTCGTCGCGGAAACGACCGGAGGGCGGTACTACTATCCTGACGATCCAAATCAGCTTCCGGCAATCTTTATTAAAGAATCAAAAACACTCAAACGCAGTATGTTGCAGAACAAGGTGTTTACCCCGGAAGTCGCCTTTCCCTCACCCATCCTGAAGGGGATCGAAGGGATGCCCGAACTCAAGGGCTATGTCATCACGACGGCGAAGGGACACCCGGCGATGACCATTCTGACCGCACCTCCCGATGCGGAAGATGCCGACTCGCAAGATCCTGTCCTGTCGGTCTGGCAACACGGTCTTGGAAAAACAGCAGCGTTCACATCTGACTTCAGTACGAATTGGGGCGAACACTGGCAGAAGTGGGATCGCTTTCAACCCTTCGTAAAACAATTGCTGACCGATATCAGCCGCGTCAAAAAAGACGGCCATCTGCGCATGTCGACCCACACTTCGGGTGGTGATGCAGTGATCGTGGTCGAAGATTTTCATCCGGAAGAAGGCTTTCTGGAACTGAACGCGAAACTTGCTGGCCCGAACCAGAAGTCCGAAAACGTGCAGTTGAAACAAGTCGCTCCTCGTCGATACCAGGCGACAGTTCCTCTCTGGGGACACGGTCGGTATCACGCCATTGCACAAGGCATCGGCGGTGAACGAAAAGACCTGGCGTTCGGTGGGTTTATTGTCCCTTATTCGCCGGAATACCTACGGTTCCGTTCAAATCGCCAGACACTTCAGGATGTTGCCGACCGGACAAGTGGTCGAGTCTTATCCGGCGATCCCGAGAAAGACGATATCTATCGGC
>JBAXBD010000685.1:0-3648 GCA_037142165.1 Schlesneria sp.
ACCGGTTGAGCAACACTGGAACCGGTTGAGCAACACTGGAACCGGTTGAGCAACACTGGAACCGGTTGAGCAACATTGTACTACGAGGTGCGGTCAAGCCAAAACGTCGAAACACACCAATCAACGCAAACCCTCAAAAATCGAAGACTCGACCGTACCCTCATAGCAAACAACGAACCGCCACGGATCGCCCGTCGCCTCATATTGGACGGAACAATGACGGCACTGGCCCAAGGCTTCGAGGTCCTCATGCGACTTTTTGTCTTCCAACGGACGACGGGGTGACCCGAATGAAATTTTTTCCAAGATGTCAAAGATCAAAGTCGATGCAGTACATCACAAAACCGGGACTCACATTCAACGCCGAGGTCAGGCAAGATCAATTAAGGAAATCGATTTTCACACTTTTCATCTGCAACTCACTGATGACGACTTCTTATCCGCTTCAGCGACCCTCCAAACCTCAATTCAAACACACTACAAAATTTTTTGTCGCATGTCAACAGAAACATAACACACTTCATAAACATTTTGGCGGCACCAATGAAATGGCTTTTCCTGCGAAAGCCGCGACGATATACATGGGGCGGTGAATCCCTGCGACACGCAATATCCGGGTACGACGGACTTTCAGACATTCCATGTCCACAGTCATTTAACCGTGCATTAGGGACGCGTTACGATGAATCCGTCACATGAAGAAATCGAGCGTCGGCGTCGATGGTTCGACTGGTATATTGATCAGCAAAACAACAATTCGGTACGCCTTAATGCGGATGGCGGACCTCACCATTGTCCTTGTTGCGGATGCCGGACGCTCGAAGAAAGGGGAATGAGCGAAATCTGCCCCGTCTGTTTCTGGGAGGACGATGGACAGGATGATCATGATGCGCATCTTGTTCGCGGAGGAC
The DNA here is from genome assembly GCA_037142165.1 of Schlesneria sp. GTDB lineage: Bacteria > Planctomycetota > Planctomycetia > Planctomycetales > Planctomycetaceae > Schlesneria. The sequence goes on from JBAXBD010000685.1 coordinate 912, forward strand.
CCAACGGGGGACTGAGTCTGACCATGGCCCGCGAAAATTACTTGCGACTTGGTGCGTGCGAGCAGAGTATGATCGAGCACGTTCGGTCACCAGGGCCGGATGAACTAAGCCATCCGGGAGAAACGACGGTGAACCCGAGCAGAAGTTCGGGTGGACTCTGAAATCACACGACCCTGATAGCCGCCGGTTGACGTTATCGGTCGGTATGAAATAGGAGGTTTGGATGTGTTAGAAGATCCGATCAAGTTAGATATCGAGATTGACGTCGGGACGCTATCACGATCCGGTGTCGTCAACTGGGAAGGCGTTCAAGACGCGCTCACGCTGATTGCATCGCAATACGTCGACGCTTTTGGCCGCCTCCACCGACGCAAGAAGTTTTATGGATTCGCGTTCGGCTGCAACACTCGCTACGGCGAGGTCGGTGTCTATGCGAATACGATGGCGTCTCTCAAATCGACTGCAGCCGAATATAAAAAACGCAGTCCCAAGATCTACTCGGGCAAGACGATTAGTGAACTTCAACTGAAACTTCGATGGAGTTTTGGAGACTGGGAGTTTCAGCAATACAACACCGATGGATTCAATGAAGCGTGGAACCCAGTCGGGGCGTTCTTGACCAGCTCGTTTCCTGAATTCGACATTCAGAATCAAGAGAAGTGCGAACAACTGATCCGCGAATTCGAAGATTCGTTCATGGAAACAGTTTGCCGGAGCATGGTCGATTTAGAATCACAAGGCATTTTGACGGCACTCTCCCGAGAAGATGATTTCAAAACGTTTGTTGCAAACCACGATGAGTTAGACGAAACCTCGCGGGACCGCCTCGAAAAGGCCCGAAACCGCGCGAAAGAATAGTTCCATTCGGCAAAAACGAAACGAGAAACAGGAACGAGACTGCAATGACCATCGTTAAGACGCCCGATCAAATCGGTCAAATAAAATGAAGTCGTGTTTGATGCCTTGAACATTCGGTCGTGGAGAGATTCAAATGCGGCAAGTTGCGGGGCGCACGTTGTGGCTTGGTAACCCCAGTGATACGCGTGACCCGAAAACCATCCTTGACGCGGGCATCGAAGCGGTGGTTGAACTCGCGGACAACGAACCGCTTGCCATACTTCCCCGCGAACTCATCCGTTGCCGATTTCCGTTGTCAGATGGTGGCGAAAATCCAGACTGGCTGCTGCGCCTGGCGTCTGAATCGGTCGCGGCGTTCCTTCGTGCTAAGGTACCTGTATTGGTCTGCTGCTCCGGTGGCATGAACCGTTCGGTCTGCATCGCCGCAGCGGGGGTCGCACTAGCAGATGGCTCCCCACTTCGCGAAGCATTGATTGATATCGTCCAGACTGGACCGGCGGATGTCTCGCCACGGCTCCTCGCAGAATTGCAGCAGTCACTGGTTGTTTTGCAATCTGACTCGGAAAAAGGGGTTTTGCGCAGTTAATCGTGAACGAATTAGACGCGGTTTCTCAATCGAAAGGCTGGCAGCATGGCGTTGGGATTGTCGATGATCATGTTGACCGCAGACACCCCAATTCGTGTCAGCGAAGTGCAAAGTCAACTGGCTGAGAACTGGCCAGATCTTCCTGCCGCGACCGAAGCTGAAGACGGTGACGACTCGTTGTCGTTTCGTCTTGGTGAAGAATTGATTGTCCTGGCCAGGATGCCGATACCAATTCCCTGGACGGAACTGGAGGGACCATGTGAGACCTCGATCCTTTGGCGAAACGCGACCGAGGAGGTTAAACAACATCAGTACCATTGGATCGTTACGGTGCATGGCGATTTGGAGCCCGTGGCGAATTCAACGCGATTGACCCAGGTCACCGCTGCGGCCCTGGCTGCGTGCTCATCTGCGATTGGAGTCTACTGGGGAAACGCCACACTGATCGTTCCTAAAGGGATCTTCATCGACTTCGCCAAGGATGTCTTGCCGCACGGCGCACCCCTTCATATCTGGGTTGATTTCCGTGTTGGGATGGACTCCGAGAAAACCAGCAGCGGATTCACGGCTGGCATGAAGGCGCTCGGACACATGGAGTTCGAAACGGAGCACTCCCCTGAACCGCCTGGTGTGCTTCACAAGCGGCTGATGAGTTTGGCTGACTACGTCGTCGAAAACGGCCCAGTCATCCGCGACGGTGATACCGTCGGCGAAGATGCCGAAGAACGGATCCGCGTTGTCTATTCCGATTCGGAATTCGGCCATCAGGGAAAGGTCATGCGACTCGTGTACGAGCAAGCAACCACAAAGAATCCCTGGTGGAATCTCTGGTAGCCAACTTGAATAGGTGTGTAACGTTGAAATTAACCGGCGTATTACTTGCCGTCCGTGTTGAATACCTTAATTGACATTCAATGAAATGCGATACAAATTGATTCAGTCAATGAAAACACCGCCTGTGATTTGCATTGATGAGTCCTGACCTCGTCGGTTTATTCCACCGCGAAGGACACGAAGAGCGCGAAGGAATCAGAGAATGAAACAGTTGACGCCATCTTTCAGCCTGGCGTTGTTAAATCGGAGAACCTCGAATGCATAGCTACTCACACGATTGCAAAGGTCGCCGAATCCCATCTTCGTAGTACTAACGTTTGATTTCTTCGCGCGCCGCGAAGAATTTGTAAAAGAAAAGAGTCCGGGGGCTGACGCCGGCTCGCCTCGACTGTTTTTTTCGTGTTTTTCGTACTACTAACGTTTTGTTTCTTTGTGCGGCGCGCAGATTTTATGCGGCCA
>JBAXBD010000686.1:0-3634 GCA_037142165.1 Schlesneria sp.
GAGAAGGTAGCCTCGCTGATCGCCCATCGGGCCTCTGGAGATACAGTGAACCCGGTCGATCTTCAAACCCGAGAAGGGCTTGTTGCGCACCTGGAAATGCTGGAACCCGAGGTTCACCCAGGCCGTTCCCTGCGTGAATTCTTCCAACGGGTTCGAAAATCAGAATCGCCAGGTGATGTTGTTATCGTCACCACTGACACGGTTTTGGCCGATCCGGAATTTCAAAGGCAACTCAGCGACGCCGATGCCCCACTCTTGTACCTGGCAACGGTTGATCGAGACGGTTATTTTCAGCTCTGGTCTCGCGGGCCGCGCGGACGCAAATGTCACGCAAACTTGCAGCTTGACCTGGATGTGTTGTTTGAAGCTCCACAGCATCCATCGAAAACACTGATTGATTCGAAAATTGACCCGAATCAACCAGCATTTCTTCGTGTCAAGCATTGTCCTTTTCGGTTTCAGTTACACGGCAGTAATGGTCTCCACAACGACGTCCACTGGAGTATTCCACTGCGGCAAGGGGGGGACGTTGATCGAGAACGGCGAATCGATCAACAAGAAAAGCGAGTTGACCTTGACTCCGTCAGCGACTCTACGCCGAAGAAACTCGAAAGGGGCCTCTTCTTTCTTACCAAAGATCACACTCTGCGGCTGTTTGATGAATCCAATCGAGGTGCATTGCAGATTGGCGAAAACTTACCGTTCGGTAGATATCTGTATTCGTGGACAAGCGACGAAAAGGGATTGTCACATGCACTGATTTATTCCGAGTCAGACATCGAGATTTATTTATTTTCTATCGATCTGAATAAAAGAGAAGTTCAAGCGACCCCGCTCCCTTCCCCAATTCTCAAGATCAACAGGCCCCGATTGCACCATTTGAGCGCCGTGGCAAAAGGCTCGGTGGTTTTCCTTATTCATCAAGAAGCAATTGAAGTGTTTGGTGTCAAGACGAAGTACATGCTCAAGCAGATGCACTGCGAAATGACTTATAAAGGCTTTAATCAACGATACTACTTTAATTCAGCGATGTGTCACGGCGACGCCTGGAACGCCCTTTCCTATGATGGCCTCGCGATTCAGCTTCAACATGTTCCTTTGGGGAAATATTTATCGTTCAGTTCGCAGTTGGTGCTGTTTGATCGACGCGGACACGATGGTGCATTTGCGATTGATCCACGAGGTCTCATCGTGAATCTGACCGATCAGACCGAACGAGCGTTTTTGGAGCAGCCGTTTTCAGATTTGGAAGTGTTGGATATCGAGGACGATGGCAGCCGGGTCTTAGTCAGGTATTCCCAACCGAGGGATAAGAAAGACTATTATCGGATTGTCGAGACGGAAACCTGCCTTACGAAGCAGGTTAGCCCATTCGGTACACTTGCAGCTTTTGATGCGATCAGCGCGGACTTTGGTGTGGTGCCGACGGTTAGCTTCACCCGAGCGTATGTCGAAGACGGGCAATTGTGTCTTGTCGCCGATCAACAGGTGTGCTGGAAATTCGCGATCCAAAATAATGAACTTAGTCTGATACAGGCGTCAGGCATTCAAGAGAGGAATCTCTTAAAGGTATTCACGCCGCTTAAGCGCAGCGAGTACGGGTATGCGCAAAGTATGGCAAAGTGGTCCGATGGAAGTCGTCTCTGGATTGATTCCCGTGGGCTGTTGCATCTCCAAAGTTCTGATCGGCAGATCCCGGAAGCAACGATGATGCTGAGTTTGGACGAAATCGCCGTCTGGACGAGCGATGGAAAGATGCTCGGTTCGACTTCTCATGTTGATGGCGTCTGGCCATCAATCTCGGCAGAACAAGTTTTTGATTTGATTCTCACACCATTCGTCGCACGGTTGCGTAGATAAGAAAGACTGTGTGGTAATACGATGCAACTGAACCTGCAACTGGCCCCAATCAGTTCAAACGCACCTCGTCGAGAGGCGGTTGCCTGGTTTGTTCGTGGTTCTACTCCGCAAGACTGGCTGAGCGAACTGAACGGCTGGGATCTCCCACTGGAATGGCTGGAATTGCGATCGATTCCTCAATCGTTCATTGACGCAACGCCGATGGGGGTTCTTGTCACCTGGCCGGCCCTCACAGACAACCGCCAAACAGCGACACGTCGTTCGCTCCTGTTGGCCACACATCATGCACAGCCCTATGGGCGCATTGCAGATCGCCTCTTTATTCCCATCGATGCGGGGTTCTTTCCAGAAGTCAATGCCAACGATCTGTTGTCGCTATTACCACCCGACGACAGCGAATTCCTGTGGCATCCGTCGGCAGGGCTGATTCGAATCGAAGCGATCGAACGACTTCAGATCATCGATTTACTGGCCGCACCGCCCCGTAGGGAGACAAACTGGAATTGCGCTGTTTCAGGCATTTCGTTTAATTCTCGATTGATCTCGGTGGAACCGGATGCTCCTGTCACGCCGGACAAGATCTTTCAAGAAGAGGCATCTGACATCGGATCACGTCAAGGTTCGCTGGAAGACTTGCCACCGACATCCGACGAATTTCTGAAAGGGAAACTCAACAACTTGATGAAGCGATTTCGAGACGCAATGAAGTCTTTGAAATCAGGATCAAAGCCGTCGCCATCGAAAACTCCAAACGAAACCAATCCACCAGAAACCTCAGGGACAGGCAATCCTTTGTCGAGTGCAGCGGGCTATGCGCGCAGCCTGATCGCGACGGCGGCAACGCTGGCTGGCAAGGGTCTTGGCTTCGCTTTCCAGCCACTTTCAGCGGCCGGATCAGTTGCTGGCAAAGCATTGTCAGCCATGGGTGTCAGTTCGTTGATCGATCAGCTTGCGCGGAATCGAGAGATTGACCGTCTGATCAATCTCTTGAAAAAAGATCCCGATTTCGGGTTGAAGTTCGCCCTTTCCATGGGAGACGGCGAAAACCACCGGGGGACTGCCAATCCGTCAAATTCACTTGGTGCTCGCGATATCGGTTTTGATCTGAACCGACTTTTCGGCGGCGAACCGGCTGATCGATGGGATATTCGACCCGACCAGCAACAGATGCTGATCCAACAGTATCGCGAGTTAGCGGCGCGCGAAATCCGACTCGGACGACACCGACGCGCGGCATACATCTATGCAGAACTTCTCAGGGATCTCGTTTCAGCAGCCGGGGCACTCGAGAGCGGGCATCATTATCGAGAGGCAGCAGTGATTTGGCGGGACAAACTGAAGCGGCCCCTTGAAGCCGCACGGTGTCTTGAGCGAGCGGGCTTTCTCGATGAAGCTGCCAACCTGTATATCGAAATTGGAAATTTTGAAAAAGCAGCAGAGATCTATGTTCGACTCGGACGACCGGACGAGGCTGAGCAACTGCTGCGGAACTGGGTTGAGAGTTTAATTTCACGGGGTGACTATCTCGCTGCCAGCCGCATCCTGCTTTACAAACTGAACGACATTGATGGTGCGTTACAGGCGCTGTCTTTTGGCTGGCCGTCATCACCGATCGCCTTGCAATGTTTAAAACGAACATTTGAGATTCTCGGAACAAATGCTCGACACGAACAGGCCCATAGCCTGGTTGCCAAGCTAAAAGACCAACCTTTCAACGGTCAAATCACCAAACTACTGGCTCGGGGGCTGTCTGAGGTGGCGTTCAGATATCCGG
>JBAXBD010000687.1:0-3627 GCA_037142165.1 Schlesneria sp.
CCTCGAACGAATTATCACAGGCTTTAAAGCGGAATAAGATGCGATTGCCCTGGGTAGGGACTGCGACCACTGCCGAACGACAATTTGTTTGGGGAGTACGTTATATCGACGATCTGATTCTTCGTGATCGAGGAACCGAACGGATGTACACATTGCAAGACACCAATTGGAATGTGACCAGCATCGCCGCCTCGTCGGGAGCAATTCAGGAGAGGTACGCGTACTCGGCCTATGGAACGCCGAATTTTCTCACCAGCACTTTTGGTGTTAGCGTTGTGACCAGCTTCAATTGGGAAACCCTCTTTTGCGGCTATCGCTATGACGGTAGCGTTCATTTGTTTCAGGTTCGATTCCGGGCATATAATGCATGGCTCGGCTGTTGGTGCAAGCGTGATCCGATTGGCTATGTAGATGGAGCAAGCCTTTATGAGTATGCACGCTCGATCCCGCTAAACGCGGTTGACGCAATGGGCCTCGAAGTCTACATCTGCTTCCGTGCGTTTCAAGACCAAGACAACAAACCATATTTTAGAAAGAACAGTAGAATTACGGGATGTCCGATTGCACACGTATTTTTGTCGGTCGTCGACGAAAGTGGAAAAACAACAACGTATTCGTTTCATCCAGACGAATTCACCGCTACCCCGAACAAAAGGCGCCGCGGACGTGTTTGGAAAAATGACCCGCGCGACGTCCGGTGTTCTGCTGGAGTCGGCGGGGACTATGAATGTTTTGAGATTTCCAAGTTAAAAGGCCAAGAACGGCGGTTCTTGGCCGATGTCGAAAAATCAATTAGCGAAGTGGGCGTCGGACGCGAGGAAGGGGCAGGGATCCCAAAAACAGAGCAAACGGAATCGCATAAAGATCCAGCGCCAGGTTGTTCAATGGACTATTGGGTACTTGGACAGAACTGCGCGTGGTGGTCGACCACAACGCTTGTAGACGTAGGGCAAATTTCGCCACGCGATATTGGTGCGGAGCGGTTCCGAGAGAGGAAAACTGGAAATCCATGGAACAATGGTTATGGCGTCTACTCGTTCGCAGACCCGCAAGGCGAGGGCGGAATGAATGGAAAACCTAACACGCCGAGAACGTTTCTTACGCAGCCGGGGTGTTTTAAATCAGATATAACGGGCCCTATCAAATGATGCTGAGATTTATCTCGATATCAGCGTTGATTGTTTGCATGTTGAGCATCATGTTCCTGTGGTTGAGAGGCTGCAGCGATGGACACCGTCAGCGCGAACCTCGTGATGTATGGATGACGTATGAGGACGGTCCGTTGCCAATCGGGAGGAACGGCTATCTTGATGCCTCGGGTAGTATACTTGATGGGAATCAAGATGCCAAAAGATATGAGTTATATGCATTCGTCATGATCACCAGCAAAATAGCAAATCCCGGCGCAAAAAAACTGCGAGAGTTCCTTGCGACATCGATCGAGCAATGTCGCGAGGATTTCAGCGATGCATATCGGCTAGGCACATTACGGCAAACTGATTCTTTGAGAAACCAGAAAACTCGTGTTCAGCAGGGTTCATTTAAACCGAAGTACATCGTTTTTCTACTATGGTTCGGCGACGACCCGACGAATCAAAAGATTCGCAATTACGAAGCAGACTTTGGCACCGTAATACCGGTCGACCAAGTCTTCTCTGCGAAGGAAACGTCCCAAGCAATCGCAGAAGCAGTGGAAATTTCTGCGAAACCGCAGCGACTTAACGAGCCAAGCCGATCCAGACCACCAATTTCCTACTGGCGGGACGAGGAATTTTTTGTCATCGAACAGTTTGAGCGCGCTCATGGAATTGTGCACGGAAATGCCCCGCCGATAACACGTGGAAAACGGAAGAACGAGAAAGAAGACGACGAGTAAAGGAGCCTTCGGTTTCAAAAAACGTATCTCGGAAACGTTAAGCGTCAATCGCTTTTAGTTTTTCCGTTTGCTGGTCTTCCGCACTTATAAGGTATAACAACAGAATTGATGCGGCTTTTCATATCGTATTGGCAGTTATTTTCGTTATCTTAACAAAAAAAGGTTCCATCATGGCGACATTGGTGAATTATCATGGTCTTCAGGTTGTGAGTCCTGATCCGACGGGTGATGGCGGCCTGGCGATTCAGAATGATTTCAAGAATCTCGTCCAGTGGAACCCGAAGAGTTCTTGGAATAACAGCACGAATCCGGGCGCAACGAATGATAGCACGCAAGATTTCTATCCGGGATCGCTTTGGTCAACTTCGACGCAGTTGTTTCTCTGCACCGGCTCGACGCCAAAGGCAGCGGTTTGACGCCGGGGACATCGCTTATTCGACACGCTCGTTGATATTGTGGGACACGGATTATTGATGAATTTCGAGTCATGCAAATTACGAGTATTTCCGCCGAGTTCGGATGGGATGGTTCGCCCGTGTGAGAATCTTCGCACCCCATGAGACTGTCGTTGTTCATGTCAGGAACCACGTCTTGGGCGAGAAGGTAGGAGATTGAGAGTCGAAAGTAGGGATGACTGCGTCGGAGAGTCTGGATTGAAGAATATTTCTCAAATGGAAACATTGACAATCCTGACGGCGGTGTACAATTTCGGTCATATCCAATTTGGCTTGCCGCTTCCCGTTCCAATCTGACGTTCAAACCGGTGAATGTCCGCACTTCATTAACCTGCATTCCTCGGTTTCAGAAAGACTCTCGCATGCGCGCCAGCCTTTTGATCGCCGCTCATAATGAAGGGGATGCTCTCTGGAAAACGATCCGAGCCTGTGTCGAAACCATCTACGATGTCTCTTATGAAATCGTTGTGGCCGACGACGCATCGAACGACGGTTCGATCGAGAACGCCGTCCGGCGCTTCCCCCAAATTCGTGTTGTCAGCCAGCCGGAACGACTGGGTGCGTCACCTACAAAACACGCCGCGGCGCTGGAAGCGGAAGGCGATGTCCTCGTCTTTCTGGACGGACATACGAATCCGGAATTCGGCGCGATCAAACGCCTGATCCAGGGGGTTGAGGAATTGAATGGGCAGGCAATCCTTACGCCAGCCGTTCCCTATCTCGATACAACAAACTGGCTGAATTCACGTGCGCAGGTGGGCCACGGATACAGCTTCAAACTGGACACGTTATCGTGCAACTGGCTCTCATTGAAAGAATTGCCGGTACGAGAAATGGGGCGACGTCAATTTCGTGAGTCACCCGCCCTGATCGGATGCGCGTTGGCCGTTAGCCGTGTCCTGTACCAGCAACTGCACGGTTTCGACCCGGACATGCGTTTCTGGGGAGTCGAAGATATCGATTTCGGCCTGAAGTCGTTGTTGATGGGCTTTCCGATTCTCCACGATCCCCAAGCGATTATTGGACACCGATTTCGTCAGTCGTTCGACAATTACAGCGTTCCCAACGAGCATGTCATCGCAAACCAGTTGCGATTCGCACGAAAACATTTCACCTCGGCCGTTTGGGCGCAATGGGTGGAGGCGTGTCGCATGCGATCCAATTCCGCGTTGACGGACCATCCCGAAGGTCTTTGGGCACGGGCCTGGCAATTGTTTGAAGAACGTCGCGAAAGCGTCGAACAGGAACGGCATTATTTGCAGAGCCGCCGTGTCCACGACGAATTCTGGTATGCCG
>JBAXBD010000688.1:0-3627 GCA_037142165.1 Schlesneria sp.
AGTAGCCTTCTCGCTCCGCGAGTAGAAAGCCGAATTGCCATTGACCTTGTGATCCAAAGGGGGGTTCAAGCGCCAGTCGAGGCCTGCCGCAATTCGGCTATCGTCTCGCGAAACGGCTGTCAGCTTTTGTAGTTTGGGCTTTAGCCCGCATCAGATGTTGTGTCGCACGGGCTGTGGCTCGCAATTCTCAAATTACAAAAACTGACAACCTCGGAGCGAGACCGCTACTTTGGTCTGAGGCGAAGCCTCTCTGGATTCTCTGTTCTTGCAGAGGTTGGATTGCTTATTCAGGCCGAAAACGGGGATCTGACCGCTTTTTCGTCAAAATCGTTAAATCCTCGCAGTCTTAACGTCCGACATTAACTAGAGATCAGCCAATCCGACGGCTACGTTGTCTCCGTTTGAGCTCCCACAACAGCCTGGAACGTGTGATACGCCGATATGCGCTGGCCGTCATTGCTACTGCTGACCGCACTGATGTTTGCGGCGACCGGCTGCCGAGTCCTGGGGCCATTTTCCCCATTGCGACCGGTGGAGCAGGTACTGGTGTATCCACAATCTGTCGCCCCCTCATTTGCGTATCGTGGGCACGACATCGGCCAACAAGTCTGGATTGAGACCGAAAGTCGCCATCACCTTGATGCTCGGTACATTGCCCACCCCAATCCACAGGGGGTCGCCCTTTATTGTCATGGTAATATGGGAACGGTGGACAAGTGGGTGATTCTCGCCGAACGGCTGTCGAAAATGCACCGGCTTTCAATTCTGGTTTTTGATTACCGAGGCTACGGACGCAGTTCCGGAATCGCGAGTGAAAGCGGTATCCTGCAGGACGCTGAAGCGGCACGTTGCTGGCTGGCAAAAGAGAACGGGATTCGCCCGTGCGATGTGGTCCTGATCGGCAGATCATTGGGTGGAGCGGTAGCGGTCGATCTGGCATCCAACGGCGGGGCTCGCGGAGTGATTCTGGAAAGCACTTTTTCGTCGCTGCCAGATGTCGCCGAAAGTCATGCAGCCTGGCTTCTGCCGGAATGGAACATGACGCAGCGGCTGAATTCCGTCGAGAAGATCAAGAATTACTCTGGACCACTTTTGCAAAGCCATGGCGATGCGGACCGTCTGATTCCGCTATCATTGGGAAAAGAACTTTTTGCTGCGGCACCTGGGACAAAGGAGTTCATTGTTGTCCCCAAGGCATCCCACAACGATGATCATATTCGCCATTGCGCTGCTGAGCGAGAACGGTTCCTCCGTCGGCTCCCGCCAGTCCCTTCGACAGAAGATGATAAAGCAGGGGTATATCTTTTCTCGCAAAAGTAGTCGTGTCTCCCGGATGTCCCTGGCCGAGGTCCAATGACTCAATCGTTCAAGATCGTCGATCTCGCGATGTCTGTGTGGAAAGACTTTCGTTCTTCTCAGCGGACTCTGATCCTTTGCAATGTCTACTACAAATTGGCGGAGGCCTGGCTGATCGTTCCGATGATCGCAATGGGCCTGGCTGCCGTTTTGACTTTGGCCGGCCACACTGCTGTCAGCAACTGGGATGTCTTCGCCTTTCTGCTTTCTCCCATGGGGATTCTTTATGCGGCAGTCATCAGTGCAGCCACAGTGATCCTGTTGTTATTCGAACTCGCCAGCATTATGGGGCTGGCAAGTTTGGCTGACACAGACACACCTCCCGGAATGCTCGGAGGTTTGGCTGCCGCATTCTCGAGGTCAGGGCGAATTGCGGTATTGGGGATCGCCATCCTTTTGGCCCTCGTGATAGCCTCCTTGCCTTTTGTGTTGTTGGCACTGCTGACTTACCGCAGCTTCCTGTCTCAGCACGACATTAATTATTACGTGACCGAACGCCCCCCGGGATTCTGGTTCGCTGTAAGCATCGGCCTCGTGATTCTAGTCGGGATGTCTGTTGTCGAAATCATCTTGCTCGTCCGGTGGTCGTTCGCACTGCCCGTCCTGATTTTCGAGGATCGAAGCTCGATAGCGTCTCTTTTCACAAGTAACGAACGAGTCCGAGGGGCGAGCTGGCGAGTCGGCATCAGTCTGCTTGGCTGGCTCTTTGGCACGACCTTGCTGGGAATTGGCTTGGAGGCGGGCTTCCGATTATTTGCAGGTTTCGTTCTCGAATATTCAGGAGATCGACCTGTTTTTAAAATACTGGTTCTGTTTACGGTTCAAGCGGGACTATTGGCGATCTGGTCCTTCGTCACGTTGACGGGCAGCGCCCTGATTACTCGACGTCTTTATCTGACTCGCAATCAAGAGTTGGGGCTCATTCAACACGAGAAAGTCAATGCGCCGAGACGATCGCAATCCTTCGGCTGGAGTCTGGCCTTCGTCATCGTTCCGCTGTTGCTGATGACCCCCGTTGTTCTTTGGACAAGCATTCGCCAAGTCATGGCCGATCACCCACCTGTTAAAGTCACGGCACACCGGGGTCATTCCCGCGCCGCGCCAGAGAATACAATCAGTGCTGTTCGAGCCGCCATCGATAGCAAAGCGGATTATGCTGAGGTCGATGTTTCAATGACTGCCGATGGAGTGGTTCTGCTACTACATGACAGTGATTTGAAGCGAGTGGCGGGTGACGAGAGAAAAATCAGTGACGTTTCGTTTGCCGAAGTGAAGAAGCTTGACGTGGGGAGTTGGTTCGGTCCCGAGTTTGTCGGTGAGCGCGTCCCGACGCTGGAAGAGGTGATTAACCTGTCAAAGGGGCGAATCAAACTCAATATCGAACTGAAGGTCTATGGACCCGACTCGCGATTAATCCCGGAAGTGGCTCGGATTATCCGCGAGCTGAACTTTGAGTCTGAATGTATCGTGACAACCTTCGATTACGACTCGCTGCTTGAGTTGAAACGACTTAACCCGCGACTCCGAACAGGACTGATTATTGCGCATGCGTTGGGAGATGTCAGCCGACTCGATGTCGATTTATTCAGTGTTCGTGCGAACTGGCTTTCGGATCAGGTTCTCAGGCAAGCACACCGGCGTGCGAAAGAGGTTCATGTATGGACCGTCAATGATCCTGCCGAGATGCTCAGCTTCATGAAGCGAGGTGTGGATAATATTATCACAGACGATCCTGACATCCTGATCTCAGTCCGAAATCAATGGGTCAGTTTGCCTGCGTCAGAACGACTGCTTCTGGCGTCTCGGCTGCTACTTGGGCTGAAGCAGTGACAACGTTTAAACAGCGGGCCTTCTCGTAGTGGAGGCTTCCAGCCTCCACGCATTTCTACTTCTGCGGCAGAAACTTGTTCTGCGGCTGGAAGCCGCAGCTACGACATTCGGTTACTCTTTCCCTTGATATTTTCTCAGTTCCGAGGGGAGCGGCGGTGAAACTCCAGGCGGAGGTCCATGCCGGAAGCTTGGGTCGGGTGTGCCGTGGAACAGGCGCGGTACGAATGGGAATTCATCGGTCAGGACGTAGTAATAAGTCCCCTCGGGGAATTCCGGTGTTGGGCCGGTTCGACCGTTGCATTCGTCCAAGTCGCCGTGTCCCGGCACGTATTCAAAGTCTTCGACGAACATTCCGTCGAAGCGACCTTTCGGTCCATCACTGCGAATGCCCTGGCGTAGTCGGTAACTGGATCGCAGGCGCCGTGTGGTACTCTTCACATC
>JBAXBD010000689.1:0-3612 GCA_037142165.1 Schlesneria sp.
TATGTCTCCAGACTCGAAAGGCGAAAATCTTCGAATCCGAAATGTGGATAAGTCCAATTAACGACAATAAACGTGCGTTGAGCGGACGAATTCGTTTCCAAAACTTGTTTTGATTACTAAAATCGTGGAATAACTCGCTTTGCAGTCCCGGGGCTGCAAAGCGAGTCCGCCGATGGTCCATCGACGAATTGCGAGCGTGAAGTCTGTCGAATTCAACCCGAGCCATGAGATTACAATGAGTCAGCAGACTGCATTTGATGTCGCCCTTGATGCTGCTGAACAACTGGATTTTGAGAGTCAGAAAGAACTCGCCGATATCTTGACCCGCCGTCTTGCGGAGCGGGGGCGTGAGCGTGTTGTGGACGCAGTGGCACAGGCTCGTCGCGAATTCGCGGCGGGACAATGTCAACCGATGACCGCTGCCGAGATTGTGCGGGAGGCACAGTCGTGAGACGACTTCTGTTGCGATCGCCGGCCTTCGGGCGTGATCTTCGGAAGTGGTTGAAGTCTCGCCCTGAAACGGCGGCCTCCATTGAATTCACACTCGAACAACTCTCGGCCGACGCGACACAGCCCGCCTTGCGAACGCACAAATTGCATGGGTCGCTGGCGGGGTGCTGGGCTTGCAGTGCGGACTACGATTTGCGAATCGTCTTCGAATACACGCAGTATGACGGTGCCGAGGCAATACTGCTGCTGGCATTGGGAACACACGATCAAGTTTACTAAGCCCGAACAAGGCGCTGCACCTGACCTGACACCTGTCTTCTTCTTATTTTCAAATTGTCAGTAGGTGCGTTCGTCACCAAGTGTGGTAGCACTTGCAGTTCACTCTCGTGATTGGTCTATTGGTCGAATCGGGATTGGTTGTCCGCACTTTTATTTCACATTGTCGAAGTCACTTCTTCCCAGGAGTCGCCCCGTGAAACAGGTTCTGAGTCGACGTGATTTTCTTGAAGCAGCCGTCGCGGCCGGAACTGCGGCTGCCGGAATTGGAGCGGTCTCTGATCGAAGAATCGCGTCCGCGAGTGAGCCGCGAAGTGCGAATGAGAAATTGAATCTGGCGGTGATTGGTGTCGCCGCTCGAGGAGAGGCCAACTTGAATGGTGTTGCCTCCGAAAACATCGTTGTCCTGTGCGATATTGACGACCGCAGACTGGATGCCGCGGGAAGCAAGTTTCCCAATGCGAAGCGAGTTTTCGATTTTCGCGAAGCACTTGAGGTTCCGAATCTCGACGGACTCGTCTGCAGCACTCCTGATCATACGCATGCGATCGTCGTGGCTGCGGCATTGAAGAAGGGACTTCCGGTCTATTGTGAGAAGCCGCTGACCCATTCTGTGTGGGAGGCTCGCCAAATCAGGAAGCTGAATGCTGCGGCACGGGTTCCGACACAGATGGGAAATCAAATTCATGCCGGAGCGAACTATCGACGGGTCGTGGAGATTATCCGGGCGGGGACAATTGGGCCGGTGAATCGAGTCCATGTCTGGCTTGGGAGTGGTGTTCAGTCTTTCCCGGCGGTCAAAACATCCGAACCTCCGGCGTACGTCCATTACGACCGATGGCTCGGCCCGGCCCCCTATCGTCCGTTCAGTGAGGCTCATTTTCACTTTAACTGGCGATACTGGTGGGATTTTGGCGGAGGCCAACTTGGTGACTTTGGTTGTCATTTCATGGATCTTCCCTTCTGGGCACTGGAGTTAGGGGCACCAACTTCGGTGGCGGCAACCGGTGAGAAAGGTCACGACGGAGACAATGAATGCCCGATGCGAATGCGTGTGGAGTACAAATTTCCTGCTCGCGGTGACATGCCTCCCGTGCATTTGACCTGGTCCCACGGTGGGTGGATGCCCGAAGGGGCTGATGTCTACAAGATGGCCTCTGCGGTCTTGTTTGAAGGGACCGAGGGGCGTTTGATTGCCGATTACGGAACGAACAAGCTATTTATGCAAGAGGGAAAGACAGCGTCACCTGTCAAACCCTGGATTGAGAATTCGGTCGCCGGACATCACGCCGAATGGTTGTCCGCCATTCGGACGAACGGCAGTACTTCATCTCATTTTGAGTATGGCGGAAACCTGACGGAGGCGGTTCTGCTGGGGAACGTCAGCTATCGGGCAGGGACACCGATTGCGTGGGATACCAAAGCATTTAAGACAGACTCGCCGACAGCAGATGCATTTCTCAAACGAGAATATCGGCCAGGCTGGTCGATGTAGGACGGGCGGATTCGATTGATTCGTTCAGGTGGGGACTGTCGCAACCAGCGATCGGACATGTTTTACAGAGGGACGTTCCATTTTTTAAATTGCCATCGACGCCAGATCATCATTGAATGATGCTTTGACGAACTGTTTCGCACTGGGAATGCCCAACAATAATTTATCAGCAACGAGTCATCCATGGCCGAATTTCGTTACGTCGCACGTGAGCTTTCCGGCCTGCAGGTCGAAGGGACTGTTTCGGCGGCATCAGAGCGCGAGGCATTGGGGTCGCTTGCTGCGAAGAACCTGTTTCCCGTTTCGATCAATATGGCGGATTCGGCCAAGGCACATCATGCCAATAAGCGGCGCCGCGTTCCCGCCCGGATTCTCACCGTCTTTTACACTCAATTGGCCGACCTTCTTCGGGCCGGCGTACCGCTTCTCAGATCACTTGATCTGCTCGTCAAGCAAACGCGACAAATGACCCTGAAACTTGTCGTGCAGGAAGTTCGTGACCAGGTTGCTGACGGAACTCGGCTCGCTGAAGCGTTACGGCAACATCCAACGGTGTTCAACGAGTTGACAATCAGCATGGTCCGAGCGGGTGAGGAAGGGAGCTTTCTTGAGGAATCTCTGCAACGGGTTGCCGATTTTACGGAGCACCAGGAAGAACTGAAGGGTCGTGTTGTCGGAGCGATGGCTTACCCGGCGTTTCTCGTCGTTGTTGGTGGATTGATTCTTGTCGGGATGCTTATCTTTTTCGTTCCGAAATTTGAACCATTGTTCGAAACGATGCGAGCCGAGGGGAACCTCCCCTGGGCTACGATTGCGCTGCTTTCCGCCAGCAGTTTTTTGAAAAAATATAGCTGGGTGGCGATCGGTTTGATTGGGCTGGCAATCTATTTCGGACAGCGTTATTTCGCGAACGATGTCGGGAAGCTGAGGATGGATGAGCTTCGCCTCAAGATTTTCGGAATCGGTCGAGTCATTCGCAGTCTGGCCGTTGCACGGTTTTGTCGAGTTCTTGGAACGCTTCTGAAAAACGGCGTGCCGATTTTGACGGCACTGAATATTGCGAAGGACGCGACCGGCAATCGAGTCATCAGTGCGGCAATCGCTCAGGCTGCGGACCACGTTTCATCCGGTCGTACGCTGGCTCAACCGCTGGCCGAATGCGGTCAGTTTCCTGTCGATGTCCTGGAAATGATTGCCGTTGGCGAGGAAGCAAACAACCTGGAACAGGTTCTGGTTGGAATTGCCGACAAGATGGAACGTCAGACGAACCGACAACTGGATATGGTTGTTCGCCTTTTGGAACCGCTGATGCTCGTCGTCATGGCGGGGGTGATTCTGTTCGTGCTGATCGCTCTGATGTTGCCGATCTTCAACAGTTCGTCGATGACTGG
>JBAXBD010000690.1:0-3610 GCA_037142165.1 Schlesneria sp.
ATTCAAACCACAGTGCTGGAACCGCTTGGGATCGTCGACGTAGTCTTTCAAGTCAAAGTTTCTGACTTCGGCCGCGAATGTCGTCGGAAAGTGCGAAGCATCAAAGTGAGTAATCGGACCAATGCCGCTCTTCGCTTCCTGCAGCGACTTCCACATTGTTTCGACAGTATTACCGATCGGAGTGATTGCCCCGATCCCCGTGATGACAACTCGCCGTCTCATTTTGACTCCAGTCCTTCACCCGCTTTTCCGACATCCATGACTCCCAGAAGACGCATCGAAAACACGAAATTCTTCTGGTCGATCTTGACCCCACCTTGGGCGTTTTCATCAACATGTGCAAAGACGATCTCGCCATCTGCAACCAGTCGCTCACCGACATGAGCCTGTACTTCGACCATGCCGCCTTCGTCGCGAGCATCGATCAGCCTGGCTGTGTAGGTGAGCGTATCACCGGGGATCGCCCAACTGTGAAACGTCATCTTTGGAACTTTGGCCAGGATGACGACTTTGTTGAACTCATTGACTTTTCCCAGCAGTATTCCGCCGGTTTGAGCCATTCCTTCAAGCATCAGCGATTGGGGCATCACCGGAAAACCGGGAAAGTGGTCGTGCAAATGGTCCTCGGCCAGAGTGACGTTTTTAATCGCCTTGGCGTGCGAGCCATTCACAAATTCCACAAACCGGTCAATCCAGATCCAACGCATATTTTATACTTCCAGACGAGCCGGGGGTGTCTTACCCCCGGATTCTTCTATTTTTCGGCGGCAAGATGCCGCCGCTACGGCAATCGAGTGGCGTTAACCCCCGGATTCTTCTCGTTTCGAAATCAGAGGAATCCGGGGGGTAACCCCCCCCCGGCTCGACTGGATTTCATGATTGGCCGAAATCAGTTCAACTTCGACGCCAGGAAATTCACCACCATATTGACGGTGAACAGGTCTTCGACGTTTTCGACTTTTGGATCAAGTGCCAGCTTATCGATGGCGGCTTTGTCCGCGTGTGGCAACTTCGTGCGAAGTTCTCCAAGACCCTTTTCCGTGACTTTGCCGTTTTCGGCAAAGCCGGAATCAGCAGCGAACAGGCTTTCTGGAAAAAGTTCATTCCGTGGAATCTTGATCCCGAAGTTCTTTTCCAATCGAAAGACAATGTCCAGAAAGTCGATCGATTCAGCACCGAGGTCCGCTTTCAACCGCGATGTCGGGGTCACTTCATCGTCGTCGACTCCTAGTGCGTCGATCAGCGTGGCTTTGACTTTCTCGTAAATCTCGTCGTGCGAAGGCATCCAAATTCTCCTGAGGATCACAGTGCACAGGCTTTCAGGCCTGCATTGATCCGATTCCAAATTTCACCCAATTCAAAAATCCGTGAATTGCAACCGGTGGACGGGGCGAGGCATCGTCCGGTCGAATTACAAAGTCAATCTATTCGAAACCCGCATGCCCAGCCCGGGCAACACGGGGCTTTTTTTCTTCGCATCCTGCTTATTACTAGTGTGGGCTTTAACCCCGCACGTTTTTTGTTCTCTCGCACGGGCTGAAGCCCATGCTACGCGCGTGTCCAGTATCAGGCCATCCCGCCTAACGTCAATCCTCCGTCAACTTTCAAAACTTGTCCGGTGATATAGCTCGATTCATCGCTGGCCAAAAACAGCACGGCATTGGAAATATCGTCGGGTTGACCCAGTCGTTTTACCGGAATGGAACCCTTGATCTTATCTCCTGCCGCGCTCACGACGGCACTTGTCATGTCGGTTTCAATAAAACCGGGTGCGACGCAGTTCACCGTAATCCCTCGCTTGGCATATTCCGTCGCCAAGCAACGAGAGAAACCTTCAATTCCGGCCTTGCTGGCGGCATAATTTGCCTGACCGGGATTGGAAAAGTCGGCTGCGACGCTCGACATATTCACAATCCGACCGTATCGGCTTCTCATCATCGGACCAATTGCCGCCTGGCAAAAGTTGAAAACACTGGTCAGATTTGTCTGGATAACTTCGTTCCATTCCTCCGCCGACATGGCCAGGAGCAGTTTGTCGCGAATGATTCCCGCGTTATTGACAAGAATGTCCAGGCGACCCCATTTGGCCACGACATTTTCGATCGCGGCGTCGGCATCGGCCTTTTTGGAAACGTCAGCCTGAATTGCGTAAACCTCACGACCCTGTGCGGTTAATTCGGCCGCGAGTTTATCTGCGGCATCTTTATTTGACTGATAAACGAAGGCGACCTTGGCACCGCCATTTGCGAGAGCCACGACGATCGCTTTACCAATACCACGGCTTCCGCCAGTCACAAGAGCGACTCGATCGGAGACTTTCATACGCTTCCCTTTTCCACTGCGGGTGGAGTCCAAATCTGTTTGAATATGTCCCGGTAACTTTCACGCCGCATTTCATCGGACGCTGACAGTTCGGGGTTCCGATCGCTGAGGTTAAATGTTTCCAGGACAAGTTTTGCGGAAACTGCAGAGTCGCCATTAACCGTGCCTGAACCACTGAAGCTCCACAGCGAACCTTCGTGCTTCTTCAATTCCATTTTCACGATCAAGGCGTTGCCGGGGGTGACGAAACTGTTGTAACGAATCGCCCGGACTTCTTTCAGCATGATGGTGCTGTGAGCAAAGTTTTCGTCGTGACGAATCAGCCAGCCACCTGCCTGGATCAATGTTTCCAGCATCAGAACGCCAGGCATCACAGGGAAGCCTGGAAAGTGATCCGCCAGATATTCTTCCGCCAACGACAAATTCTTGAGTGCCGTGATGGACTTTTGCGGTTCCAATTCCGTGATTCGATCAATGAGCAAAAAACGCATTCAAAACACCCACTACGACACGATCCGCTCGGTAACCCAACTGGGGCTACGCCTCGATTCTTGACAAGAATCGAGGGCAAAATAGTTTGCCAACGAGCGCCACCAAACAATTGATTGTATTTGTGTCAAGAAAACCACACAACCCTGGATCGGTTTTCGGGTTTGCGGTCTCTGTAACGTGTTATCGTAAAATATGTTGCGCGATGTCTTTCTTGTTGACGGGTGGCGAGAAATCAGATTTCGGTCTGTTTCCTTGAATGTCAGCTTTGTGTCAAGTGGGTGTTTGCGAAGAGAATCACGAAAACACGAAAGTACGAAAACACGAAAAAAAGCTAATAAAAAGGGGTATGGTAGACGGCGAATTGACATGAATCCCAACAGTATTTTGGGTGGCACCGTGTTGCAGACTTCGGCGATGCCGTGCTCTTGATTCGGTGAGTAAATGCAAAAAAGTTTTTACCACGAATCTCCTGGCGCGGGCTTCGCCCGCAACCCAATCACGAGAAGAATTTGAACCACGAAATACACGAAAAATAACAATGGAGGCGAGCCGAGGTGCGTCAGCCCCGGACTCTATTCTCCTCCAAATTCTTCGCAGCGTACGAAGAAATCAAAAGTTAGTAGCACACGTCAAACAATTCATTCGCGGTGTTCTGTTCAATGTCTGTTCTGTGTTGGACGCTCGTGAACCTCGAGACGAACTTGTTGGAGTTGAAAAATCGCAACTATGGGACCGGCTTGGGCAACTATGGGACCGGCTTGGGCAACTATGGGACCGGCTTGGGCAACTATGGGAC
>JBAXBD010000691.1:0-3610 GCA_037142165.1 Schlesneria sp.
GTCTCGGTCGGCCAACGCGTGACGAATGTCATCTGTGTCCAGCAGTCCGGACGCCGCCAGTTTTCGAAAGTTGATTATTCGCTCGGATTCGATGTCTGACTTGCGCCACACATCGAGCGTCGATTTGGGAACGTTACTGACCGCAGTTTTCGGTATCGATTCCATCCGCTGCACCTCAAGCTCCTGATAGACCGAGTATTTCTGAGCATTCGGTTGTTCTGGGCCTTGGCCGCGACTGATCACGGACATCCGTGTTGCAGGGGGGCGATTGTCGGTGGCATTACGAACTCGATAAATCCGACCGAGCTTACTTCCCGCACGAATATCAAGCGGCGCCAGTTCGGCTTCCGGTATCCATCGTGGGTTTTCGATAACGAATCTGTACATGTCAACAACCCACAGATTGCCATCCGGCCCCGTCAAGGCTTGAACTGGACGGAACCATCCGTCGGTCGAACGCAGAAACTCGGTTTGGGCTTCATTCGCCGGCCGCTCGGCAATAAACGAGCTGCCTTGTGGCTTCAATGTCATGCGATGAACCAGCAAATTCACCGGTTCACAGACAAAAAGGTTGTCCTGGTAGCCGGGTCCCAGCGCTGCGTCGCGGTAGACCCCGATCCCGCATGCAGCCGTGACCGTGCCGGGAGGTCCGCTGAGAGCAAATCGCTGGGCATCCGTCTTTGCCGGATAGAGTCGAGCGGCATCGGCCGTTCGAGCGAGATTAACCCGACTTGCAGGGGATGCCACATGAGGGTTGCGCCGCAAGTAATTCTCGGCGAGCGGATAGTGATAGCCGAGATTTGTATTATCACAGCCGAACCAGTTTCCATAGCTGTCGCGAACACGACCCTGCTGAGTTCTTCCGG
This sequence comes from Schlesneria sp., assembly GCA_037142165.1. Taxonomy (GTDB): domain Bacteria; phylum Planctomycetota; class Planctomycetia; order Planctomycetales; family Planctomycetaceae; genus Schlesneria. The sequence continues at coordinate 867 of JBAXBD010000691.1, forward strand.
TTGCCGCTTCGATCTCGCCGGTGTCAGGCTTGATGCGGAAGTCGCGATGACCCAGTTCGAATTGCGTCCCTTGGAAGTTGGTGATCGTCCCGCCAAACAGCCCACAAGAACCGTAGACCCAGCCATCCATTCCATCGCAAAGGCTGTTCAGTCGCGCCTGACTATTGTTTGTACCGAAACCGCTGAACAGCTTTTTCACGACATCCGCTTTGTCATCGCCGTCGGTATCTTCCGCAAACAGAATATCCGGTGCAGCACAAACGAGAATACCGTTTTTCCAGACCGTCACGCCTGTCGGCATCGGAATCTTATCGAGAAAAATTGTCGATCGATCAAATTGTCCGTCCCCGTCCGAATCTCGCACGAGCCTTATCCGTCCTCCAGGCATGGGTGCGTCAGGATTGAGTTGCTCATTCGAGACAGATTCACCGCGCGGCAGCCCATCGGGATAGTCATGCATCTCAGCGACCCACAGGCTGCCATCCCGACCGAAATCGATGGCAACAGGGTCAGCAATTAACGGTTCGGCACAAACCAGATCGACCTTGAGATCGGGTGTCGTCTGCAGCAAGGCAAGCGATTGTTGTGGCGATTTTGGCAAGGTTCCCGACGTCTTTTTGGAATCGAACGGAGCCGCGAATTTTGCATCGAGCGACTCATGCACCGTGCCAATAATCTGGTCCTCCAGTCCTGTCTTGAATGCACCGGGGCGATCGTAGTAGTACATGGCAGTTAATGCCTCGTAGCCACCCTCTTTGAGGACTCGTTCCGAAGGGATATAGCATGGTGAATCGTTGGCGTATGCATTGATCCAAAGCCGGCTTCCATCCAGTTCGCGTTTCAGACGGCGCGAATAATCAACGACCACCTCGCCCGGCAGAATAACCATCGCCAGTGAATCGCCAAACGACCAGGTGGTGATCGGATAGTTCAAAGTCTTCTGGAGCGACTCGCCACGAGCGAGTCGTTCAAGCTGGACTCGCGCGTGATATCCTGCCGCGTCGTTCTTTTTTGCTTTTTCTTCCCATTCGGCTTGCGAAGGGTGATCAGCGAAGTCGAGTGTGATTGGCTTCAGGCTGCTTGAGATCACACCCTGAACCGGGGCGAGGAATCCGCCAAGCATTCGTTTCACTTCGGCAGCGATTTCGGCTCCCTGCTGCATCGCAATATCTGATTTGTCTCCCGTGACGCCAGACGAAGGATTCTGATCGGCACCACAGCCGATCGAGACCATCGCGATGGCTTTTGGATAATCGCGTTGAATCAGATCCTGAGCATACCCAGCCCAGTCTCCACTGATTTTATTGTTCGACAGGGTCACACAATGACAGGCGTAATTCACGTAGATCGCCCGGATCGCACCATCAATCCGTTTCACAACCAGCACAGGCAGATCATGATCGACCGGGCCGCCCTTCGTTCGCCGGTTGATTGCGAACTTCACCGACCCGATTCCCCAACTCAAACGAGCCGGTGCCCGATCTTTCAATGCAGCGAGTGCGACGGAAGTCAGTTTATCGGTTAGCTCAGTGGTGTAACGGTCGATTCGCTCCCAGTGTTCGTCAGGAATCGGTCCGCTGAACAGCGTCGGTGCCACTCCACGAAGCATGGGAGCGGTATGGGTGTGTGAAGAGTTGATCGCCAGTCGCGAACGTTCCAGGCCTGTTTGATTCGCCAATCGTTTGGCAACTTCATCGAACATTGCTGCCGGAATTCCCAGATTATCAACCGTAATCAGGACCACGGGCGGGCTGACGTTATCCAGCGAAATCGCCAGTCCCTTCGCCCAGATCGATTGAGTGACCCCTTCAGATTCCGTCCGCCGAAATCCGAAGCCCGATAGCCTGACAGGGTACTCCGGGGTAATGTCAACTTGCGCAACACCCACGGAATAGACGCTGTGTTCCTCGGCAGCCAGCACATGCGGCAATTGCCCGGGAATTGTCGCTGCCACAATCGTAAGAGCAAGAAGTACTCGAATCATACGAACGACTCCGCCAACAAATTGTTTCACACTTCAATGACATCAGTTATTGAGAAAAAATCGCAACTGAAAACCGTAGCATGGGCTTCAGTCCGTGTAGCACAATATCACGACTGTGCCCGACAAAACCTGACAATGACGAGCATCTTAACCGGCAGCCGGATCAATTGAAAAAGACTCAATCGTCATTCGAGCACAAGTTCGCCGATCCGCAAATCACTCAACCTGAAATGCAGTAACGCATCGACGGGGGCGAATAAAGAGTTTTTACCCACGAATCTCACGAATAAAACGAATTGGAGTCTAGAAACATCAGAAAGCAAAGATCTGCCAAGACGCGAGTCGATCAGCACGAGCGTTATTTGTCAGTTAATCAGCTTTCCCTTCTGCAGTATTGCTAGCAACGTCGCGATCATCGCTTCTGCTGATGTGCTCCCGCACGGTTTTTTGCGGGCCGGCGAATGTCAATTGACCGCCGTTGGGGCCGGCACCGGGTCCGATTTCAATTCGCCAGTCGGCGGTGGCGATCAGTTCGGTGTTGTGCTCGATGACCAGTATCGAGTGACCCGCAGTGACCAGTTTCCGTAATACTCCTGCGAGTTGCTGAACGTCGGCCATGTGCAGACCGGCTGTCGGTTCGTCCAGGACGAACAACGTCGAACGGTCTGCTTCCGTTGATTTGGCGAGTTCCGTTCCCAGTTTCAGCCGTTGTGCTTCTCCACCAGAGAGTGTGTTAGCACGTCTATCAAGCGATAGATAT
>JBAXBD010000692.1:0-3600 GCA_037142165.1 Schlesneria sp.
GGATGAAGGACTGGCTTTCCGTTCGCAGAAAGAATCAGGAGGCCGGGTCGAAGCACCGCCCTCGATGCTGCACTGTTAGGCTCCACTTCTGTGATTTTCACAGCAAAATCATCGTCGTTAAATGCCAGTTCGGTGACTGCCCCCAGACTACCTGGGTTTGAGTTAACCGGGGCATCCACACCTGCAGGCAATGGCTTTGACGTTGCCGTCCCGGAAAGATTCACGGAAACTTCCGTATCGCGACCTGTGCGGGTATCACGGACCGCTAGCTTCAGAACCGGACCACTTTTTCGGAGTGCACCGAGAAGTTGCTCCGGTCCGGTTAATGGAGCGCCGTTGGCAGAGACGAGGATGTCGCCGACCTCAATACCGGCCTTGTCGGCGGGGCTCTCCGGTTTGACTCCGGTGACCTTGAGTGCGCTTCGAGTTCCAAGTGTCACCGGCTCAGCAGAGATACCGAGCGATATTTTGGCAGGTTGTTCAGGTGCGGGCTTCACGACTTCAGACTGATCAACTGGCGCGGCTTGTGAACCCGGATCAAGTTCGATCTGGGTTCCCTTTCCCGTATTGACATCGACAACAATCAACGAAAATGGTTTGCCCTTAGCGGCAAGTGCTTCCAATTGTCCTGCGGCGGTGATTGCTTCTCCCTCAATCCCTGCAATCACGTCACCAACCTCAAGCCCTGCTTTGGCTGCGGGTCCACCCCGTTCCACACTTGTCACCCGAATGGCGATCCGATTCTGAACCTTCAGCACTTCGGTTGTCATACCCAGATTGGATTTGCTCGTGGAGGGGGGAAGGTTGTTGATATTGATACCGGCGGCAGGATCTTCGCGACGTGGTTCTGCCGGACGGTTACCGGTCGCGTCAAACCAATCGGGAAACGCAGCATCCCATCCCCCTTGTTCCCGGTCGGTCACGTAGACCCGAACCTGCGAGCCTTCATCGGGTACTTGTTTGTGGCCATCTGTGACGTGGACATAAATTGTTTCACCTGGTGCAGGAAAATGTGCTCGAGCGGCGGGGCTGAGTGCCTTTTGGGCTTCGGAACGCTTCACGCTGATTTGAACCAGGTAGTCTGTCCGCCCCTGACGTGCACTGCGAAAAACCTGCTGGACAATCCCGTCAGCAACAACGGGAGCATCCGCTTTTGCCAGTCGGTCGCGTTGTTGAGCCGTTGAAGGGGTTGGCGTCAATGCCGTCAAACCCGCTGCCAACAGCAATAAGACTGCGAAATTGCTCTTCGAATCGATCATGACAAGTACTCTTTCTCGTTCAGGAAGTTGGAGTCGACGTATCGACAAATGTCTGGAGAGTTAGCCGTGAGGCCTCGGAATCGTGCAACAATTCGAAGGGTTCGAGGAATATCCAGAACGGGCTGACCAATGAAATCGAAGCAGGATTACAGATCGCCATAGGGCAATTCAAAAAGATCTTTCAGTCGATTCAAATCACCAGTCCTCAGTCCTTCACGGAACCATTTCGTTCGCTGCTCCGACGTTCCATGCGTGTAGCTTTCTGGCGACGTGAAGCCTCGCGCGTTCTTCTGAATGCGGTCATCACCGATTGCTTTCGCCGACTTCATCGCAGTGGCGACATCACCCGCTTCAATGAATGTAAACTTTTCCTGTCCGTAATGTGCCCAAACGCCTGCAAGGTAATCTGCCTGCAATTCAAGTCTGACAGACCACTTGTTGAACTCGGTCTTCGATTCTGTCTGGCGTTTCCGATCGACAATTTCGCTGTAACCGAGCAGATTCTGGACATGGTGGCCGATTTCGTGTGCGACGACGTAAGCTTGAGAAAACTCACCGTCCGAGCCCCCCATTTTCACTCGAAGCTCTTCGAAAAACGATGGATCGAGATAAACAGTCCTGTCGGCAGGGCAATAAAAGGGCCCGACAGCCGAAGGGGCATTCCCGCACCCCGTGGCAACGGCGTTAGAAAACAACACCATTTTCGGCGGAACGTATTTCTCGCCAGCGCGACGGAACTGTTCTGTCCAGACATCTTCGGTGTATGCAAGCACTGTCGCCGCGAATTCTTTACTTCGTTTTTCTTCTGCAGTCAGTTCCCGCTGTACGGCCTGCCCGCCTCGACCTGCCTGTGCACCACCGGGGCCGTTCATCACTTGCTGAACTTTACGAGGATCAAGTCCCAATAAAGCAGCAATCACCATGATAATCATCACACCGAGCCCGCCGGCCGCCATGACAGCGGGTTTCATATTCCGACGATCTTCGATGTTTTCGCTCTGCCGACCACCTTCCCAACGCATAGTCAGATTCCTCTAAGTTTGATGACGCGAAGCGCCGATTTCACAGATCAATTGTCGTCAGTAGAAAAGGTACTCAGATCGCGTGCCAGACACGAGGCAACCATGAGCAAACCACACCCACATAAAATAGGCATCTGTCTATCATCTGGCAACAAATGGCAAGAAAGAAATATTCCGAAACTGGCTCAATTACTCACCGGAACTGTGCTGTGTGAAAGAAGACTCTCCGCCTCCCATATGTGAATTATTCAAACCGCCGCCATTTGGCCAAACATCAAAAGACTCGCCAAGAGAAAAGACTCGCTTCTGAAATAAACCGAACAGTCAAGCGTATTGAACTTCCGCTATTTCATCGTTGTGAATCGTCATTTCGCATTTTGGTGATCCGCTTGATATGTTCAACGAGAAACGATGCCGGTTTGTCGTCATTGTCAATCGGCGAATGAGGGTCTCGCGATGGAATTCGAATCGAAGTTGCCGATTCTTGAGTCCAGCATTAAGCCGACAATCCTGTAATACGAATGCTTGAAGAACCATTGATGAATGATTGAAGAATTATTCATATATTTGATTGTAATCACGCCACTGTATTGAAGATGTCGTAAAGTCTGATTACTCTGTTAGCAAGATTATTGCCACGCAACCGATGCGTGCGATCTGCTACCTGGAGATTCCCTCTCGAATTCTGTAACGGAGCGTTAAAGATGAACATCGTCGAATTGATTCTGAAACTTTTGGGGGGCGATACCCTCAAGCAACTGTCAGCATTCACAGGAGAAAGCCCGGACCTGGTCCAGAAGGCACTCGGGGCGATTGTACCGACGTTGCTCAGCGGAATCGGTGGAGCTGCCGCGAAACCAAATGGGGCTGAAAAGCTATTCAACAGCCTACGCTCGATCGACGATTCGCTTTCGGACAACCTCGGAAGCGTGATCGCTAAAGGGGGCGCTGATGAGTTGGCCAAGAAGGGGACGAATATTCTCGGAGACCTGTTGGGCGGCGGAGCCCTGACAGCACTCATCGGTCCACTTGCCAAGTTCCTGGCCGGCAACACCGCACTTGTCTCAAAATTGTTGCCAATGATCGCTCCGTTCGCTCTAAGCGTCCTCAGCAAGCAAGTGAAATCAGGCGGTCTCGACGCAGCCGGCCTGCTGAAGATGCTTCTTTCACAGAAGTCGAATATCGCGCGGGCCATTCCAGGCGATCTCGCCAAGGGTCTTGCAGGAGTTCAAGGGCTTAGCGATCTGGCCAATTTCGCTTCGGATACCGCTGCAACGGTCGGCCATACAGCATCGAAAGTTGGTCAGGCAGGCAAAGAA
>JBAXBD010000693.1:0-3594 GCA_037142165.1 Schlesneria sp.
CGTATCTTGTTCTTTCGCACTCGCGTCAAACTTTAACCGCAGCCTAACCGCTTCGAGAACAGCAAATTTATCGTATTTTTCAAATTCATCGCTAGTTTTAGTGCCGATCGGATTCAGCTCAACTTGGCAATTGGAACTCCATATTCCCCACGAAGGGTTTGCCCGTTTGTCGACTGAGATTGGCCGTACGACCGCATAACCTGCAAATTTCCTCTGGTCTTTCTTCCAATCTCTGTCAACAAGAATTACCAACTTTGAAACCTTGCCCTCGTCGTCAATTTCCAGAAATCGCTCCAGTGGCCGCCGTTCATCCTCGCTCAGTTGTTTCCAAATTTCGCCAATCTTGCTTCCTGTTAACTCATATTCATTTTTTGATGCGTCTGATGGGAATAGAATCGAACCGTCAACGAATCTTATTGCGAGATGGACTTCGTCACCTGTTGGCCAACAATTAAAGGACGGCGGCCAGTCACTATCGCTAATCAGTTCAGCCATCGCCGGCTTGTTTTCAGAGTTGTCATACCCCGCAACCACATCGAGTTCGCCACCAATAAATGAATGGTAAGCATCGTCAGAATTACCTGCGAATTCGAACCAAAACGTGTCTTCAACGCCATGAGCGTCCATTCGTTCGGACTTCTTTTCTCCTTCGATTACGGCCCACTTTCCGTTTTTGGCGCTAATGCTGAATTGAGTTACGATCCTGCTTTCCGTTGTTGTTTCTTTCCGGACTTCCTTACGGTCAGGGTCTTCGGAATCAAATGTCCTCTCGTAAGTGACCATCGCGTCCCAGTCAAACCGCTCATCACTGTCTGCAGTCGTCGGCGTGAAAGCCATTTCGCCGAATGGGATCATCAACTCGGTATCACATTTCCAAACATCGCGCAACGCTGCCCGCACCATTTGTGCCACAATCCAAGCACCGCCCGGCAACGTACGCTTTACGAAACCGCGAAGTCTTCTGTAAGGTGTCAGTGAGGGGTCTAAGTTGTCGGGTAAGAGTTGGTGTCGAAAGTAAAGTTGAAGTTCCGCTAGATCGCCGAACACATGTACGTGTGGTCTCCGACCTCTATGGGCAAGATTTGGGTCGTCGACTTTTGAACCCTTACTTGGTTCTGTTTTTTGTTCTCGTGTTTGGTTGTCCTGCAATTTCGTGTCGTTAGACACCTGAACAGATGGGGAAACTGTGCGTTTTTTTGCCATTTTTTTCAGGAATCCTTTGATTTTCACTTTTAAGCAAAACACCAATGTGCCAATTAGATACTGGCGAACTTCGATTCGGTTGTCAACTTAGGTAAGATAAGATGGTGTGGATGTGTGATCCGTGCCCATTGCTGACTTGCGCGAGTAGTTCGTGTTGACATTTTACGCCAAATCTACTAAAGGTCGCCCAAGGCAATGACGATGAAAAGAAAAAACAGAACGATTGGGGTATCTGTGTCAAACTTCTCAGTCAGCTTGAACGGGTTTTCGACCTTTAAAAAAACACTCCGTGTGCCCCCACTTTCCACGTTGGCGACGTTTTGGTAGAATCTTTCCCAGCATTTCTCCACTTAAGTGGATTGCTGTACGCTTTCACCATAAGGTTATTCCATCGTGGCTCTCACTATAAATCGTCGACTTCAAACCACTGCGGATCAACGGCGCAAGAGTAAAAGAGTGCGCCGTTTGTTTAAACAGTCTCGGGTTTTTAGCGAAATGGCTCTTCTACGGCGGCAGGGTAAGAACCTTGGCCTTGCTGGCGTTGTTAAGAAAATGGGGATAGAGGGACGTCTACCGTAAGTTTATGCATCTCATCCTGATTGAGTTGCATTGGTGTAATTCTCAAGCTGCGAATTACCAAGGTTGGCGGCAATCCCCTCCTCATTTCGATGCCGAAGGCATGTCATCGCCTCCGAAAATCTTCGTCGCTGGCATGCATTGAAACACAGTTGGCCGACTCAACGATTTCCAAATATCGAACGTCCACGGTGGGCTGAGTTTGTGGGTTCATGTCCACTTTCGGGGAAAATGGCGTAAGATCATGGTCCGCTTCACTAGCAATCGGACTCCGCTTTTTATTGGCTTCAACGCAGACGATTGTTCTTTTCTCGTCTCCAGAAGTGCTGGTCACGATAAGCAAAGCTTGTGAACACTTTTTTGCGTAGTGCTTATTTTGTTCGTTACGGCGTGGACGTTTTTGCAACTGACTCACGCTTTTCAAAGGCGGAGATGTCCCAGATTTTCACCGTCTTGTCGTCACAGCCCGAGGCAAGATGTTTTCCATCCGGCGAGAAGAGCACCACTCGAACAATTCCGTCTTGAGACAGCTTCAGTAATTCGGCACCGCTCGCGGGGTCCCACAGACGAATCGTTTTATCGGCCGAGCCTGTTGCGATCAGTTTTCCGTTTGGAGAAAAAGCGACTGTTTCGACTCTGTTTCGATGACCTCGAAGCGTCAGCAAGAAGTCGCCTGTAGTTCCTTGATAGATCCGCGCGGTCCCGTCGGCACTCGCACACGCAATGAACTGACCATCTTTGGAAAAGACCGCCTGTTGAATCGCTCCCTGATGTCCTTTCAGTTGGGTTGACTCCTTGGCCGATTCGACATCCCACAGACGAGCCGTTCGGTCGGCACTACCGCTGAGCAACTTCTTACCGTCCGGCGTGAACGCAATGGAATAAACGTAGTCGTTGTGGCCGATGAATGTTTTCACTTCTTTATTCGTTGAGGCGTCCCATAGCTTGATGTCTCGGTCTAACGACGCGGTCGCGAACAGCTTGCCGTCGGGTGCATAAGCGATTCCGTGGATCTTGGCGCGATGGCCTCGAATCTCTTTCAGTTGCTTGCCATTGGTAATATCGATCATCCTCAGAAAATTGTCGGCGAAATTGCCGATTGCAATCCGCTTTTCGTCGTTTGAGAAGGCCACGGCGGGAAGTCCGAATTTGAATTCGTCACCCTGCCATGTTTTCTCACGCTTCACGATGTCCCACAGTTGCAGTGATCCAGCGACACGGTAGCCGCCACCGCCAACGGCGAGATGCTTGCCATCTTTGCTGAATGCCAGGCTGGAAACGGGTTGACCGACATTCAGTGTGACGGCGTTCAACGCTGTGACCGCTTCGGCTGATTTCAGCTCCGTCGGTTTTTCGGGATCGGCGGTGATCGTCGCGGTGGTCGTGGTTGCATCGGGTGTTACAGTTGCAGCGGCGGTCTTGGCTTTCCAGCGACGCATTGATTTGTCGACGCTTCCCGCAACGATCTCGTTTGCGCCTGGTGCAAATGCAACCGCAGTAATTGCTTCGGTGGGACCTTGAAGTGTCTGTCGGACCTTTCCATCACTGGGGTCATAAAGCTTCACAATTCCGTCAAAACCACCTGCTGCCAGTGTTCGACCCGCGGGAGAAAACGCGATGCACCAGAACATCACTCCTTCGGTCCCCGGCAACGATGCTCGCTCCGTCCAATCGGCTGTTTTCCACAGTTTGACGGTCGAGTCTTCACTCGCCGTCGCCACGGTCGCTCCGTCCGGCGAAACCGCCACGGCTCGAATGGCTGCGGCATGTCCCTTGAGCGTCGAAACGGGTTTATGGTCGGTCAGATTCCAGACA
>JBAXBD010000694.1:0-3592 GCA_037142165.1 Schlesneria sp.
ACTATTGGACGTTTGGCGGACAAGCCAATGCGGTCATCCCAACGTGAAAAAACACGCTGGACTATGAGCTCGGAAATCAGTTTCAGTTGACTGGCTGGGCATCTCGACGCTGGACCGAACGATGGAGTACCTCGGCACGGTTAGACGGACACTGGAATGGAAACATTCGCAGTGCCGATCCGCGTCTTAACGCAGCGCTCTCACCTGTCAACCAGGCGAATGCCCAGGGCCGCCAGTACGTGAATGGATTGCTCGGTGTGAACTACTTACTGACCCGTCCCGAGCACCGATTCCGCGAGCAACGTCTGTTCCTCGAATCCGGCGTGCCGCTGTATCAATGGGTCGATGGCCAGCAACTTGGTCTCACGTGGACATTAAATGCCGGTTGGGGCATGGCGTTCTAGACAAGATCAGATTGAAACAGCTTCCTCCTCATTCCAGCCGGGCGGAAGCTGATCCGACCCAAAACGCTCTTCAAGCCACGGGTCACCATGGTTGTGGTAGCCCTGTTGCTCCCAAAGGCCAGGTTCGTCGTGATCCAGGAACGTCAGCGAGCGACACCATTTTGCGCTCTTCCATGCATAGAGCCGCGGTACAACTAATCTGACTGGACCGCCATGTTCGAAGTTGATTGGCTCGCCGTCATGGATGTCCGCCAGCAGGACGTCTGATTGAAGAAAATCGGCCAAAGGCATGTTCGTCGTCCAACCGTCATCATTGCCCATGGCGATCACAAATTTCGCTTCAGGCTTGATTCCAGCGAGGGTGACTAACTCGCTGACAGCGACTCCTTCCCAAACGTTACCCAAGCGAGACCACTTCGTCACGCAATGGAAGTCGGAGAAGACCTTGACGCGTGGCAGCGCACGGTACTGATTCCAGGTGAATGAGAGCGGGCGTTCGACAAGCCCGGTCACCTCAAAGCTCCATTCCTCGATGGGGATCTCTGGAATTGGCCCCCATTGCAGAACCGGCCACTTTCGCGTGCGGGACTGGCCTGGAGGAATCCGATTCGCACGATAAGTGTCCGGGCTGATGATGATTCCGTCAATGACTTGATTCGGTTCGACGGGTTCACCTGATTGATATTTTGGATCATTTTCCAATTTCATCGCCTCTGTCAAATGGATTTGAGAACCGTGTTGCTGACGGATGCCTGTGACGCCGAAAACTGTTATTATACGCTAAGAGGCTTGCAGTGTCCTGTTTCCATTCTGGAATGAATAATCTGCTGAATCTCGATTTGTGAGAGAAAGCCGTCCGATTGTTGCCAGCAGCACGTCCGGTCTCGCTCTCACACCACAGTTATAAGTACCTTGCACCGGAATCTAGTTGGAACGGCGAAATCTATTTCGCTTGAACGGCTGGATACACACAATTTTGATGGTATTTGAATGAACCTTCAACTGAACGACCTGGCCTCACAACTCATCGAAGACGTCAACGAAAGCCCGGAAGATTACCGAATCACTCGTCATGACGTGGAAAACAACGGACTGCTCCTCGACTTCGGTGTTGAGTCTGAAGGGGGAATTGAAGCGGGTGTTGCATTAGCCGCAATCTGCATGTCCGGTCTGGCTGATGTCTCGATGGTCCCGGGAATCATTGGCAATCTTGGTTGGCCGCATATTGCTGTTGAGACCGATGCCCCTGTTGCCGCCTGCCTGTTCAGCCAGTACGCAGGTTGGCAGATCAACGTCGGCAAGTTTTTCGCCATGGGTTCAGGTCCGATGCGTGCCGTCGCGGCCAAGGAACCGTTGTTTGACAAGCTCTGGTATCGTGAAGAGGCCGACCAGATCGTTGGAGTCCTTGAAACAGGCAAGCTTCCCGATGCCGAGGTCTTTCAATACATCGCGGATGCTACTGACGTCGAACCGGAAGACGTCGTGTTATGTGTGGCTCCCACGTCGAGTATGGCAGGGAACTTGCAGGTCGTCGCTCGTTCAATCGAGACCGCGATGCACAAGCTGCACGAACTTGGCTTCGATGTCAATCGCGTCCGAAGCGGTTACGGAACAGCCCCCTTGCCACCTGTTGCCAAGAACGATCTGGAAGGGATCGGACGGACGAATGACGCCATTCTTTATGGAGCCCGAGTCACGCTTTGGGTCATGGGAGACGATGAATCGATTGCTGATATCGCTCAGCGAGTCCCTTCATTCGCATCTCCATCTTACGGCAAACCGTTTCTGGAGATCTTCGAGGCTGCCGGGCGTGATTTCTATAAAATTGATCCACTGCTTTTCAGCCCGGCGCAAGTCATTTTCCATAACCTCGAAACCGGTCGCGTTCATGTCGCAGGCGATGTGAACGAATCGGTGTTGCGAACATCGTTTGGAATCTCCTGAGAACCATCAGACGACCCGTAACAGGTTCCTGATGGCAGCGTCGAGATGACGCAATCTTTATGACCGCGTGGATTCCAAATCCCTGAATGACAGTCCCATTCCAGAGTCAAACTTTGAACATCGGCATCCTTGCAAGCGAAAGCAGTTGGTACTACCGCGACCTGGAACGAGCTGCATTGTCGTTGGGCCACACCTGCGAACGACTCGATTTCGCCAGGTTAATTGCAAAAAACTTGTCTACAGACAACGCCGTTACGTTTCCTGGCTCATCACCTGAAGTCGGATCGGAAAATGGAATCGCGTCTCAAGACAACCTTGCAACCGCAACTGCAAGTCGTCTGACCTGTCCCCGGACATCTGAGGCAAGGGCCTCTCTGCATTCTCGGTTCGACGTGATTCTCGTCAGAACGATGCCTCCCGGTTCGTTGGAACAAGTCGTCTTTCGTATGGACCTGCTGGGTCGGCTTGAAGCCGCTGGGACAAAAGTCATTAACTCGCCTAAATCGCTTGAGTGTGCAGTTGATAAATACCTTACAACCGCAAGACTGCAGTCCGATGGTCTGCCCGTGCCGGAAACGATCGTCTGCGAGCATGAAGATGACGCGTTGTCAGCCTTCAATCATCTGGGGGGGGACGTGGTTGTGAAACCACTCTTCGGGTCTGAAGGTCGAGGAATCGTTCGAGTTTCCGACCCCGACCTGGCCCATCGTACCTTTCGCACCCTGATGCGACTGAATGCTGTGCTTTACCTTCAGAAGTTTATTGACCATGGCGGTTTCGATGTCCGAGTTCTGGTACTCGATAATCACGTTGTTGGAGGCATGAGACGTCGGTCGGTCAATGACTTTCGAACGAACGTCGCCCGCGACGCGATCGCTGAACCGCACCTTCCAACACCTCTCGAAATCGATCTTGCATTGAAAGCGACTGTAACGGTCGGTGCCTTTATTGCGGGCGTTGATCTGCTGTACGACGCCGACGGCAGATGCTATGTGATCGAAGTTAACGCCGTTCCCGGTTGGCAAGCTTTTGGTCGTGTTACGGGCATTGACGTCGCAACAGAACTCCTCAACCGAATCGTCCAATCCAACTAAACAATCGCCCGCGTGCTCTCTCAAACGGTCGTCATTTCGCGACAGCAACATCGAAGAACCGCGAAACGTGCTCGTCAGAGGGGGGCTTCGTCACCAGGCTGGTCCCGATTCCCGCAATTGCCGATACAACGAGGCTCCAGACCATAGGGT
>JBAXBD010000695.1:0-3587 GCA_037142165.1 Schlesneria sp.
CAACTCCTGTGAATTCGACACGATGACCAGGTCGTCCACAATGATAGGTGAGGTGCCAAACCCGTGTTGGCTGGACCACGTCCCCAAGTCCTTCTTCCAGACAACATTTCCGTCGTGGGTCAAAGCGATCAAGATCGTGCTCTTGGGTTCGGCCCACGCAAAATAAACAAGTTCAGCATCAACGGCAGGGGTGCTCGATCCGTAACTGCTCTGAGCGTGAAGTTTGTAAGTTGAGGACTCGAATTTTTGTTCCCATAACTGACGTCCGGTCGACGAATCGTAACAAAGCAAAAAGCGAGTCGCCGACGCGGGATCGCCGCTCATCAGAAAGAGACGATCGCCCCAGAGCACCGGCGAGGAATGGCCGACACCCGGTAGCTTGATCTGCCAGTTGTAATCTTTGGATGTCCAGCTTCCCGGAATCGAAGTGACTTCACTTTCGCCAGTTCCGTTCGGACCACGAAACCGAGTCCACTCCTGCGCAGATCCGGGTGCGATCGCGCTAAGAAGCAGCAAAGCAATCAACAAATAGAAATGCAGCCTGTGGTACATATCCAGCGTCCTGACGCAAAACTCTTCTCTTCGATCGCTGACACATCGCGCGAACAAACGGACGAGCGACGGGACGAACAAACTTGGATGAGCGACTCCATAGCCTGTTTGAGAGCCAAGTGTTTATAGCACTGGATGTTGTTTTTTGCATCCAGTCAGGTTTGCAGACTTTATGAAAAGTCATACCGAGCGTCTGCTTCAGGGTCGCCAACACGAATTCTATTAATCAGATGCTCGCAGAACCGCTTGTTGCATTCATGTTTTCGCGTTGAGGCGCCTCCCCTTACCAAGTTCACCAGTTCGACTCGGATGCGGCGAAGAACTTAAACCATTGCGATTGAAACCTTGCGTCGTTGAATGGGCTCGCTTCGCAATTTGTTCAAGTCGCTCACGCTTTCATGTGTCGAAAATGGTCCTGAATGCAAATCACGAAGGGAGCGATTCCAGAGGCACCTTCAAACTCGGTCCAGGTCCTACCGAAGAATTTGACCATCGGAAAATTGCTGAAGCTGACGTAGATCTTTTCGAGGGGCAGCTTCTTCGCACCCTGGGATAACTCGACAGAACAACTGAATGAATTATTGTTCCCTGGAACCAGCAGGCTGTCAGTCACGAGTTCGATTTTGGCGTTTTTCAGCGGGCCAGAAACTTTGTCGAGAAAGTTCTTGAGTAAAAGGTCAGCGGCTTCTCTAACATCTGGCACGAGGGGTCACCTTTGGGACGAAGTTTTGATAATTGACTTAAGATAACAGAACGTCCATGAAAAAGCCCTGCGAGTTTCCTCAAGCGTTTCTTGTCTGACGATCGATTACGAATTTGTCATTCATGCCCACCGCTCCTGTTTGAATAACGACAAACATCCGGACCAGAGAATCCTTGACAATTCCCCTTGGCACCGATGACGGGAATGAAGCCAGGGATTCAGGATGTCTTCCGGTTTGTTGCGATGACTTTCACTTGAGATTTGCCGTCGACGAATGCATTTTTTAAAATCGGGAGACGCGACAACATCTTTGTCTTTGGGCGAACTCATCTCGCTCGAATGACGTACTCGATTGGAACGATTTTTCTGTAAAAAGCCGTCTGGAAAGGAGAGGGCAAAGTGACTCGGGCGAAACATGTCAACAATGTTGAGTTGAGCGATGCGGAGACTTACTTTTTCCAACGATGCAGCGAACACGGCATCGTTTTCGAACAACTGACAAACGAATCCAAAGCGATTTGCCTGGCAATTGTTTCTTCAGCGAATTACATCGCAGACATGGTCGCAGCCTCGCATCACGACACCCATAAAACGCTTTCCGCCAGTGAATCCAATCCGACCAGCGGAACGATCAAGCGATAGATAACAGGATGAGACCGCTCTCTGACACGGTTAACTCCAGTCCATTGAAGAAACAACACTTCCCGTTCATGACGATCGTGATCGTGCTTGCCAGCAGTTCGGTCAAAGTCATTCAGGCAATTCAACGGAGGTTCCGAAGCGATGTCAGCTTCGTTTTATCTTGGGTGGCAACACGGTCAGGAGTTGCGCCGGTCGGATCTTAACTATCGCGGGCCTCCGCGCTTTGAACGCGACTCGTGATGATCTCTGAATCATCTTGCGTTCTCTTGCAACGAAACAGTGCCGACGCTGCTCGCGTCGGCACGGAATTGGAATTTACTTTCCAACCGGCTCGGAAACTGTGGCTATCAGATGAATCGAACAATGGTCAGTTGAATCATCCTTTCTCAGTCACCCTGAATCGGTAACTCGGTGAGCGAGTTTTCCTCGCATCAACAGGGGTTCGAAAGACATCTCGCGTCACGGAATGACCGTCTTTGGTGATTCCGTGTCTGTCGATCGAATTTCAGGCAGCAACAATCGACCACGTCAATGCGCTTCTCAAATTCGGCCACTCAAGACCCGAATAAGCGGGATTGACATCACGGTCCCACCTCGATCATATGGGCCATTGCCCCAACTTCTGATGTGGTACCAGGCAAGGACTGCACCAAGAAGCATCAGGACCAGCAACCGTATTGCAGTCATTTCCGCTGGCCTTCTTGTTAAAAAGCACGAGACACGTAACCGACTCCGTTTACAACGCGTGAAGAGACCAGAGAAGATTTACGTCAACGCAGGACACGGAACCATAAAAACAAAAACGCCGACCCGGCAGAACACTTAACGCTATTCCACGACGTCGGCTGGCGATACGCTGTCTTACTTGACTGTCCGCACTAAACCATGATTGCCGTCCACTCGTCTTACGAAGCACTAAGGGAAACGGCATTCTTATCGGAATCCTCAGGCGTCGAACCAGGATCGGCGATCTTTCAAGTCCGCTCCCGGCATTAACCCGATTCACCGCCGATCTGTTGGAATTGGAAGAGTCGATTGATATCGTCAACCGCCTGTTGACCCAATTCCTGCCTGCCACCAATCAACTTTCTTGAAGGGATTCTCATGTCGTTCGATCAACTTTCCCGACGCGATCTGCTTCGTCATGGTTCTGTTTGTGTTCTGGCATGGTCCATCGGATCGGGCGTCGGGCGGTCGCAGGAAGCACCGCCGAATCCGGTCGGCTCTGCGGGTCTCATTGCACGCCAAACGACTCCGTTCAATGGCGAGCCACCGCTGAATAAGCTGGTTGAAAACTGGATCACTCCGGTCGATTCGTTTTTTGTTCGCAGCCACGGAAACGTTCCGGAAATTGCACGGACCGACTTGAAACTGACGATTGATGGCATGGTCGAAAAACCATTGACCTTTACAGTCGCGGAACTGATGGAGCGATTTCCGAAAGCGAAAACCACCGCGACGTTGACGTGCGCAGGCAATCGCCGCAGCGAGTTTGCGGCCATTAAGAAAGTGGGTGGAATCCAGTGGGAAGCGGGCGCGATCGGGAATGCGGAGTGGCAAGGAATCCGGCTCGCCGATGTCCTGAAATTCGTTGGCGTGAAAGCCGAAGCCAAGCACGTCTGGTTCGAAGGACGTGATGAAGTCGTGGAAAAAAATGTCACATTTTCCTTTGGTGGCTCGATCCCATTGG
>JBAXBD010000696.1:0-3587 GCA_037142165.1 Schlesneria sp.
GCCGGACAGTTGTCACTATTGATCGGCGAACGAAGCGTGGGGAAAAGTCTGCTTGCACTCGATCTTGCGGCTCGGGTGACTCGGGGACTGGGTGGTCCTCATGATGACGAAGCCGGTAAACGTGGCTCCGTGATCTTGTTTATTGGTCAGGACGACCTGGAGGGGACTGTCCGCGTTCGGCTCGACGCGGCAGGTGCTGATGAAAAATGGGTTCACTGCGTTCAAAGCGAGGATCTGGACAAAGAGGACGCAGAGGAATTCTGTGCCACACGATGGGCTTTCCGAGAAGACTGTGACGTTTATACGCTTGGAACCTACCTGGATGGACTGAAGGAAATGGGCCAGCCCGTCCGGCTGGTCGTCATCGATCCTGCCTCCGTCTTCCTGGATATTCCCGACGGTCAACGTGACATCAAATTGCGAGGGATGATTGCGAAGCTGCGAGATCTGGCGGCTCGCTCGGGGACGGCAATCCTGTTCCTGGCACAACCATCGAATTCGGGAATTGGAAAGCGAAGTTCGTGTCTGCCGATTCCGCGCGCGCTGGCCGATGATGCTCGTTCGGTCTGGATGATTGTTCGTGACCTCGACGAACCGGAGCGACGGCTGTTATTACCAGTCAATACCCATCTTTGTGAAACCCCGGACGGGTTTGGTTTTACAATTCGGGACAATCGGATCGAATGGGAGCCCGAACGGATTTCGCTGACGGCGGAACAGTTCCACTCGATGGCAACTGAGCCAAAATCTTCGGCACTGGATGAGGAAGAGCTGAGCGAATTATCGCGTGCGGCCGAATGGCTGAAACTTCGTTTGAGTGACGGATACGTTCTTTCGACGATCGTTCGAGAGGAAGCGCGTGCCAACCAGATCACTGTCAGAACACTGCGTAAAGCCTATCAGTTGCTGGGATGCAGGAGGGGGAAGGAGACCATTGCGGACGGTCGTTGGTTCTGGCGATTGCCCGGTCGGACGGCGATCGCCGTTCCATCGAACTCAATCGAAGTCGATCGAACCTTGACAAACTTGATCGAACTCGAACAGGACGAAAATCGATGAAAAATGCGGCCAAACCCTACAAAACACGAAGGATCGTCGAAGTCGGTCGAACTCGAACAAACTTTAACACCATTTTTCGCAGTGGGTGTATGGACAGCAGCAAATTAAGAGGGCGAGGCGGGCCGGATCAAACGGCCAAGCTGTCGTTGGGTGATTGTGTTGCGACTTGTGAGTGCAACAGCAGTCGAAACGGAGGGTGCCACGGTTTTGGAGTCTTCGACAAGACCGTGTCTTCCTGGTCCGACAACAAGCCCGACGAGCACGGCCTTACCGAAGACGGTAAATCCGCGGCACCCATGTTCACGGCTTCTTGTACCAAAGGCACAACATTGCATGCACCGCGAGCATCCCATCTTCGGGTCGTTTCACCCGGCCGGTTTCACTACTCGCAGTTCAATCGAAGTCGATCGAACTGTGACAAACTTGATCGAACTCGAACAGGAAGAAAACCGATGAAAACTGCGGCCAAAGCCTACAAAACACGAGGAATGGTCGAAGTCGATCGAACTCGAACAAACTTTGTCGCCATTTTTCGTAGTGGGAGCATGGCCAGCAACACAAAGGAAGGGCGAGGCGTCCGGTTCAATCGAAGTCGATCGAACTGCGTCGAACTTGATCGAACTCGAACAGGACGAAAGTCGATGAAAACTGCGGCCAAACCCTATAAAACACGAGAAATGGTCGAAGTCGATCGAACTCGAACAAACTTTGCCACCATTTTTCGTAGTGGGAGCATGGCCCTCCAGCGATCACAGCTCACACTCTCCTGGATTCGTCCGAAAAGGGGGATCGCGCCGTGTTCTGGGGTCGGGTGTTCAAATTTCAAAATTGGCCAATTAGGCGACTTTATGATGTCCAGGACACTCAATCGCCATTTTTGAAATTTGAACGCCCGACCCCCTCTTTGTAGAGCCGTGTCAAAGCTGATGATTCGGGTGCCGTTGGATGATTGACTTAGGTCACCCAGTGCGCTTTGATTGCCTCAAAACAAGGGGAAGCCACTGCTTCTCCGAAGACTCCGAAGCAGTGGCACAACTCCCGAAATCAATGTCGTGACAAGGGACGATGAACGATCACTTGGCGGCAATGGGTTGCGCGAGGCCAGGGGCGGCAGTGAACTTGATCAGTTCTTTGCCATCGTCGTAATTCCAGATCCTGACCTGGCCGTCGTGGCTGCCGCTGGCGACTCGTTTTGATGCGGCGTGATAGCTGGCGGCGTAGACCCAATCCTCGTGTGGGCCGAACTGTTTTACCTGTGCACCATTGGTCAAATTGTGCTGCCGGGCGAACTTGTCGGCACTGCCGCTGAACGCGGTTCCGTCTCCTTGCATCGTGATCCGAAAGACTTCGCCACCAAGAGCGATTTCGCGAGCCTGTTTCGCATCGGCACTAGCCCAGACTCGGATTCGATTGTCGCGTCCGCTGCTCGCCACACTGACACCGTCCGGAAGAAAGCCAACGCCAAAGACCGGTTGGGCATGCCCGTTGAATGTCGACTGAGATTCACCCGAAGTGCTGTCAAATACTTTACATGTCTTATCGCGACTCGCGGTTGCAATTTTCTTGCCGTCAGGAGACCAGGCGACATCCATGACCCAGTCGGCGTGATCTTCAATCAGCTTTTGAGGTTGTCGAGTTGCCACATCGAATAGTCGGACCGATCGATCGGCACAGGCTGCGGCGAGTCGAGTTCCATCAGGGCTGAATGCGACCGAGAAGACTTCGTCGTCGGTGGTGAACAGGTCTGCCAGTAAAGCTCCGTCAGCCACGTTGAACAATTTAACCTCACCCATCTGGCCCGGTGTCCCAGCGGCGACGGCCAGGACGGACCCATCTGCTGAAAACTCAAAGTCGTGCGGACGCTCGGCAAGATTTTTAATTCGACGAACAAGCTGGCCGTCGGCAGGGTTCCAAAGCAGGACTTCGCGGTATCCCGACGTGGCGAGAAGGTTTCCGTCGGGACTGAATGCGAGTGCCATCACGGGTACCGAAACGCGGTAAGACTCAGGCGGCATCGGCTGAACCAGCTTGGGAATAATCGTGATCAGTGTCGCTGTTGCCGCGACACCGGCATCCAGTCGAGCACCGGTTTCAACCCATTTCTTGATCATCGCAATTTGTTCAGGCTGCAACGGGTCGGCGTCTTTTGGCATCGAATGGTCTTCAACCATCGTAAACAACAATGATTCAGCCGGCTTGCCAGCAACGACCGATGGTCCACTTTCGCCACCCTTCATCAGGTTGCCAAAATTTTCCATGTTCAGCCGTCCCTTAGCCGTTCGAGCGTTATGACAGGCCAGGCATCGTTGAGAAAAAATCGGTGCAACCTGATGTGCGAACGACACCAGTCGACCGGTTGCGACAAGACTTTTTTCGAGATCAATCTGGCGAGCGACCGCTTCTTTGCTGAGCGCGGCGAAGGCTGCTTCTGCTGCTTGCAATTCCGGTTGGAAAGCGGCAACAGCAGCTTCAGCGGCTTTGACTTTTGCGGGTTGTTCGGCGATCAGTTTCCGAGCTTCGGCCAGAGC
>JBAXBD010000697.1:0-3582 GCA_037142165.1 Schlesneria sp.
TTTTTCAACTGCACTTCGACTGTCATAAGACTTCGTCTTCCTTTTCCTGTCAGGACAGGGTTGTTCTACGTGACCGACTAATGATGGCCTGATGCCTTTGTCGATGGACCAATGACCTTCGTCAAAATCTCGTTCTGCTCGATATCGTGACTTTTATGAGATCCCGTCGCGGGGCTTGCAGATGCTGGTCGAGCGACACCCGTAAACGGATATCGACGGAAGATCGCTTCGCCCCAGAGAACTCTAAGGAATCGCCATGCCCCCATGTTCTCAGGTTCTTCTTGAGCCCAGACAACAGGGGTCCCTTCCGGATAATTCGAAAGGAACTGTTCCAATTCGCGTTCCGGCACCGGATAGAGTTGTTCCAATCGCAAAATCGCGATGTCATTCCGCTGTAATTCTTCGCGACGATCGGCCAGTTCGTAATAAATCTTGCCGGAACAGAGGACAATCTGTCGAACTTCACTGGCGGGGCGATCGAGCGCGTCGGGTAATACTCGTCGGAACGTCCCCGTCGTGAGATCGCTCATCTGTGAAACAGCATTACGCATCCGCAGCATTTCTTTCGGCGTCATCACGATCAACGGCTTCCGCCATTTTCGATGGACTTGCCGACGCAAGACGTGAAAGATCTGAGCGGGGGTTGTCGGGTACACAATCTGAACATTGTCTTCGGCAGCCAGTTGCAGGAATCGTTCGAGACGCGCACTCGAATGTTCGGGACCATTCCCTTCGAAGCCATGCGGAAGCAGCAGAACCAGTCCGCTCAGGCGGTTCCACTTGTCTTCAGCACTGACGATGAATTGATCGATGATGACCTGGGCGACGTTGACGAAGTCGCCGAACTGGGCTTCCCAGCACACCAGCCCATCGGGAGTATCAAGGCTGTAGCCATATTCGTACCCAAGTACGCCCGCCTCGCACAGGCAACTGTTTACAATCTCAATTGGCGCCTGATCTGGCGACAGATGAGCGAGCGGCATGTAAGTCCGGTCGTTTTCAAAGTCATGAATAACGGCATGGCGGTGGCCGAAAGTACCACGTTCTGCATCCTGGCCATGCAGCCGAATACGATGCCCCTCAACGCTCAGCGTGGCGAACGCCAGAGCTTCACCACTCGCCCAGTCAAGCGGTTGCTTCCCTTGGGCAATGGCCAGCCGCTTTGTCATGATCGCCAGCGTGCTTTGAGGATTGACGATTTTGGGGTGAGGATGAAAGTCCTCAGGAATGACCGTCATTTTTTCTAACAACGCGGCCAGCTTGTCGACGCTGACTCCCGTATCAACTTCCGGAATCCCAGCTTCGTTTCCACCAAGGTATCCTCGCCAGGTCCCTTGGAGCATATCCCAGCGATGCTCGTAATTCGGACCGTTCGCGACCTCCAGTTCCGATTCCAACTGCTGACGATGAGCAAACTGCAAACGGTTCGCCTCTTCTTCAGTAATGCCACCCATCTTCAGCATTTGATCGAGGTAGCTTTGTCCCACTTTTTTGCGGGATTTAATCTGGCGGTACATGACTGGCTGAGTGAACGCTGGTTCGTCGTTTTCGTTGTGTCCGCGTAACCGGTAGCAGTACATGTCAATGACGACATCGCTATGAAACTGCTGTCGAAAGTCCATAGCGAGTCGAATGACCTGCGCCACCGCTTCCGGATCTTCGCCATTCACGTGGAAAATCGGAATCTGAAGCATCTTGGCAACATCAGTCGCGTAGGGGGTTGAACGAGCCTGCGCGGGGCCGGTCGTAAAACCAATCTGATTGTTCACCACGACGTGAATCGTACCGCCGATTCGAGTTGCTTCGAGTGAATTGAGATTCAATGTTTCTTGAATGATCCCTTCACCCGCGAATGCCGCGTCGCCGTGAATCAGCAGGCAGACAACCTTCTCGCGAGCGACATCACCGTTTCGGTCCTGTTTCGCGCGAACCCGTCCCATCGCAACAGCGTTCACGAACTCGAGATGGCTGGGGTTAAAACAGAGCGAAAGGTGCATTTTTCGCCCGTCGCCCGAATGCCAGTCGTTACTGTATCCAAGATGATATTTAACGTCACCACGGCCCGTGTTCAGTTCAGGGTCCAGATCCGCAAATTCGCGGAAAATCGCTCGCGGCGCCTTACCCATGATGCTCGCGAGGACATTCAGGCGACCGCGATGAGCCATCCCGAGGACGATTTCTTCCACCCCTTGATCCGCAGCCTGATAAATAGCCAATTCCAATAGAGGAATCAGGGTCTCGGCCCCTTCCAGGGAAAAGCTTTTGGCACCTTTAAATTTGTTGAGGATGAATTCTTCGAACACAACGGCGTCGCTCAGACGCTTCAAAATCCGTTTTTGCTCCTGCAGAGTCAATTGAATCCGGTTTTCGGTAGACTCCATCCGATTCTGCAACCACTCGCGAACTCGCATATCGTCGATGTGCATGAACTGAACGCCGATCGAACGGCAATAGGTGTTTCGCATCCATTGCGTGACTTCGCGGACAGTACGAAAATTCTGGCCTGAGGCAGACATCGTCGAAACTTGACGTTCCATGTCTGCTTCTGTCAAACCGCAACTGAACGGATCTAGCTCTGTGACTTTGGGGCGGGGCTGACCCAAGGGGTCAATATCAGCGACGTAATGACCCATCACTCGGTAATTTCGGATAAGCCGTTCAACTCGCTCCTGCAGAATTGCATAATCCAGTTGAATTGGACTGACCACTCCGGAGCCGACCGAAGGAGCCCGAAACAAGCTCGGATCATGCAGTTCACCACCCGACCGAGTCTGGCTGTCGACGATCTGCTGAAAATAAACCTGCCAGTCGTGTGTGACAGAACTTGGATCATTTAAATAATCCAAATACAGGGCTTCGACATACGTCAGGTTTGAATCGTGGCTGGTCATTCCACCCCCGTCGTCCGTAAACGCATGATCGCCATTGCGCGAACCATTAGAAGATGCCGAACTCTTCGAAGAAGAGCGACTCGAAAGCGTATCTGATGGACTCATCTTGATCGTTTCTGATCCCGAGTCAGGCGGTGGATACCCCGTACCGACCGTGAACGGTCGACGCCTCTCCACCACATGAAATTCCAATCGAGAGAACCTGTAATTCCCAACCTAAACCCGATTTCTGATCGATTTCACGTGCAAACGGTGAGGCAACCAATGCACGAAATCAGAACTCGCGGTTGACTGTAGCAGACGGTATCAGGAATGGGGAGTTTGGCAAACAGAAAATTTTTGTTCAATCTGGCAAGGTATTGGGAAGACGAATCGGAGTAATTCGAAACACTTGGGTAACATTAAGCAGAATAAGCGGATTTTGTTGTTGATCTCGGTCTCACTTCGCGTCTGAGTCCGGAGGTTCCATTTGTGTTTTGATCTCCCCAAAGTACTTCTCGTTTTCAGTAAAAAGCGTTCTTTTCGTGGTAAGCTGGGATGCTGGCCGCTTTCACGCTAGAATCATCGCATGACACAAAAATCATTTTCCGAGCTAGGACTTTCACCCGAAGTTCTCAAAGCCGTTGAGCGTATGGGGTTCGAGCAGGCATCGCCAATTCAGGCCGAGGCGATTCCTCCGATTATCGAAGGC
>JBAXBD010000698.1:0-3577 GCA_037142165.1 Schlesneria sp.
GTCCAGAGCTGGCTCGTCAAGGATCGAAATCGGGGGCAACTTTCGCGGTCCGTGCAGAAGAACTCCACAGACCGTTCCGCGTTGGCGGCCAGACCGAAACGCCAGGGCTTCGTTCAATTTCGAAGCCTTGAACGTCACATGAGCCTGTTCGATGACAACGTAACTGGCATTTTTCAGAGGTTCCATTTCCTCTTCTGACAGTTGTTTAATGTTGGTCATCGACTCGACATAGAACGATCTCTCGGCGTTCTTGTCCAGGTCGTTGCCCGTGACCAGCCAGCGACCCCGTTTCAGTAGCGGGTTGAGAGGCTGGGTCGAAGCGTCCAGCGGACTGTGGTGCGTGTCTCGAATCGACACGACTTCAATCCGCCGCAGTTCCGTTGTCGTCGGAAGCTGGTCGTAATTGTGACGCGGGTAACAGAACGAATAGGCGCAACCAATCTCAAAAAAGGCGTGATGCATGGTGGTCTCTCCTTTGGAGAAGATCCGGCGCGATCTCGGGCATGACCTTCCAGGTCACGGCGCGCCACCCGTGAAAGAATTCACGGTCCAATCCGAGCGGGTATTCAACTCGACGAATGGACCTTTGTCGAGACACAATCTCTAGTAGACGAAGGCATGAACAACCCCAATAATTGATCGCCCTTTTCGTAGCTGCGACTTCCAGCCGCAGTGATATACAGAGCCATAAACAACACATTTAAACGACCTTCGTAAATCAACCATTCAACCATCAGACTCGACCGTGATCTCAACCGCCCCTATAATCTGACGCGTGACTGACCGATGTCTCTAACCTGCCTGAGTTTCCATGGAAATTGTTCTTTACCCGCATCCCGCTCTCCGTTGGAAATCCAAGCCAATTCAAGAGATCAACGAAGACCTGCGGCGAGTCGTCGCTGAAATGTTCCAATTGATGTACGCCGCGAAAGGGATTGGTCTTGCCGCCAATCAGGTCGGTCTTCCCTATCGTCTGTTCATTATGAATTTGACCGGTGACCCCGAGGAAAAGGATGAGGAAATTGTCTTTATCAACCCCGAAATCCTGAAACGAAAAGGAACGACAG
Organism: Schlesneria sp.; assembly: GCA_037142165.1. Classification (GTDB taxonomy): domain Bacteria; phylum Planctomycetota; class Planctomycetia; order Planctomycetales; family Planctomycetaceae; genus Schlesneria. The sequence continues at coordinate 1,068 of JBAXBD010000698.1, forward strand.
AAGGGGAAGAAGGCTGCCTTAGTTTTCCAGGGATGTATGGTCAGGTCAAACGGGCAGCCAAAGTCGATATTGAAGCGTTCGATCTTAACGGCGAATGCTTTGAATATTCGCTCGACGAACTTGCCGCTCGTGCTGTTCAACATGAATGCGATCATCTGGACGGTGTCCTGTTCATCGATCGGATGCCAGAGGTCGGCCGGCGGGAACTCGACCCTGTGGTCAGTGACTTCGAAACCCAGTTCCGCCGCTGGCAAGCCGAAGGTCGCTTCGCTTCGGACGAAATCTTGAAGCAGGAACTGGTCAAGTTAGAACCAAAGCCACCCGCTCCCTCAAAAAAATAGAGGGTTGAGACGGAGGGGGTCGGGCGTTCAAATTTCAAAATTGGCCGACAGGTGGTCTCCAATATTTCCAGCCGGGGTGACGGCCATTTTTGAAATTTGAACACCCGACCCCAAATCATTCGCCCACGAATTTTGAGGTGATCGTGCCAATTCGTATTCTATTCCTCGGTACCGGGCCACTTGCGCTCCCCACATTCCAATCATTGTGCGAATCAACCACGCATCAGCTTGTCGGGTTGGTCACTCAACCGGATCGAACGGGCAGGGGGCATCATCAGCATGTGAACCCACTGAAGGAACTCGCCATCAGCAAAGGCCTGGTGGTCCTGCAACCTGATGTGATCAAAACCACCGAAAGTGTGGCAGCGTTGCGTGAAACGCAAGCCGATCTTTTCGTTGTCGCCGCTTATGGCCAAATGCTGTCGAAATCCGTCCTTGATACTCCAAGGCTGGGGACCATCAACGTTCATGCCTCGTTGCTCCCAAAGTATCGCGGGGCCACCCCGATTCATGCAGCCATTCTGAATGGCGACGCCGAAGCGGGGGTGACGATTATTGAGATCGTACAAAAGCTCGATGCAGGACCGATGCTGGGTGCTGTGAGTACCAGTATCCGCCCTGACGAGACAACCGGCCAGCTGGAACAGCGGTTGGCCGAGATCGCCGTCCCACTGACGAATCGCGTGATTGATCAGATCGCCAGTGGCATTGCGACTCGAACGCCTCAAGACGAAGCCTTGGTCACTCACGTCCGCAAGCTGTCAAAAACAGATGGCCTCGTTCCCTGGTCCAAGTCGGCTATTGAAGTCGAGCGGCATGTTCGAGGGATGCAGCCCTGGCCCGGTTCGTTTTCTCATTTGAACCAGGCGGATAAGCCGCCACTTCGCTTACAGGTTCTTTCCGTCAAAATCGTTGATACCGTGACATCGGCAAGTCAGCATCCGCCAGGTACGGTCATTGAAGTCGCCGCGAACGATTTCGTTGTAAGATGTGGAACAGGGTCGGTTCGCCTGTTAACGGTTCAGCCTGACGGCAAAAAAGCGATGCCAACATCTGACTTTCTACGCGGTCGAAAAGTGTCGGTAGGCGACACACTGGAATAACAACGTTTACAGGCTTTGCAAAAGCGATCGCGGTACACCAATGTCGATCACATGCACAGCCCCCGTCCATTCTGCGGTTCCAGGAATCTCGAATCCAATTTTTCGAGCGACAAATGTTGCTGTGTGATCCGCACGTACGCAAATTCCAAGCGGTTGGCCCGTATCACAGTCGAGTCCTGACGGCAGATCCACTGCGAAAACTTTTCGTTTTGCTGAATTGATCGCGTCGATCGCCGACACAAAGGGTTCTCGAATGGTCCCTTGAGTTCCCGTACCGAGTAGCGCATCAACGATCCAGTCTGATCCAGTCAGTTCTGTCCGCCAGTCGAGTGGAGGTGAAATGATCGGAGTATGCGCCTTCTCAATAATGATCAGATTTGTCCGGGCGTCACCCGTCAGCTCAGAGCGTGGAACACAAAGCAGGACTTTCACATCCACTCCGGCATTTTCCAGATGCCGAGCAATGACAAACCCGTCCCCGCCGTTGTTTCCCTTACCGCAACAGATCGTTACCCGGCCATTGATTCCAAGAGATCGTAATAATTCAGCGGAGTTCCGCCCGGCATTTTCCATCAGGACCAGGCCGAGCATGCCATAGTCTTCAATCGCACGGCGGTCGACATCACGAACCTGTTCGCGCGTCAGTGATTGAGGGGTGAAGGATTCGTTACCAGTCGTGACCATGGCACAATTTCCGTTTCGCAAAATTCCCGATTCTACGACCCCCAGGCGTGCCGGGCGATGTAAATCCGGGATTCTTCTTGGTTTGCTACTCAAGATGAAACATTACTAAAAAAAGAAGTCGATGGCCGTTCTATCTACGCCCGACTTACGCGAACCTGCGCGAGCGCTGAGCACCTTCGCCCGATTTGAGCCGCTTCGTCGGGTTTGAGCACCTTCGCCACCGTTGAGTACCTTCGTCGCCGGTCAACTCCTCATTTATTGGTCCTATAGGTCCCATAAGTCCTATAAGTCCCATTCTTCTTTCAAAAAGCACCTTCGTCGGTGTTGAGCACCTTCGTCGGTGTTGAGCACCTTCGTCGGTGTTGAGCACCTTCGTCGGTGT
>JBAXBD010000699.1:0-3576 GCA_037142165.1 Schlesneria sp.
GGCGGTGGTGGCGCGGGAAGTGGTAGCGGTAGCGGTGGAAGTAGCGGTGGCCGCTCAGGAAGTGGAAGTGGAAGTGGCGGTGGAAGTGGTGGCGGTGGCGGCTCATCGGGTGGTTCAGGAGCTTCATCAGGCGGCGCCCGTGGTTCATCGGGCGGCTCTTCCGGGTCGAAGGGTTCCTCGGGATCGTCCAGTTCCTCAAGTACATTTGGTTTAGCCGCCTCGCAGGCGTCTAGTTCATCAAGTACGACTTCAACAGCGACAACGGACACAGAAACAACTGGTCCCAATTCGAAAAGTCTGGGTGTTCGAGGAACCAGTCAAAAATTGGAAATCAGTATCGCTCGACCAAGACGCGATCTGCTGCCGGGTACGCAATCAAGTGGGGTCTCGTCTCAAACGAGTGACCTTCGGCAAGTGTCTTACACGTTTCTCCCATCGGGGTCTGGTTTATTGAGTGGCCTGGTTCGAACCGAGGGTGACCGGATGGCGGTTGAGGTTGCCGAGGCAAACGGGGGGGCATCGACTCAGATGTCGCAGTCCCAGATTCTTGCCCCCGAAGTGACGGCCTTTCAGGTTCGTTACTTTGATGGCCGCACATGGGCCGAAACGTGGGATACAGAAACCATGACGACGGCCCGAATTCCGCGCGCCATTGAAGTCTCGTTTGCATTTCCCCCCCCAAAACGTCCGCGATCAATCTTCAATTCCGGTGTGAGTAGTTCGATGAATAAATTTCGGACGGTCATCCTGATTCCCGTTTCGGACCCGTATCCGCAGGATTTCGTACAATGAAAAAACAAGCGGATTCCCAATTGTTTTTACGGGGACGTGGAGTCTGTGATGCCAGCACAAAATCGAAGTCGTTGGAACGCTGGGGGAGCGTGCTTCTGCTGGTTGTCGTGGTGATTGCGATGTTGACATTGGCGGCATTCAACTTTGCGCAATCGATGACGACGGAAATGGAAGCGGCGTCGATGTACACGCTGGATGTGCAGTCGAAGATCACGGCCGATTCCGGTGTCGAATTTGTGGCAGCACTACTCGGCAACCGGCAAACAACGGTGGCGGAAAATCTGATCCATAATCCGTCGCTATTTATGGGTCGAGTTGTCTCGCCATCCCCGCATCTTCGCGCCAACAGTCGATTCACGATCATCGCGCCTGTTGAGCACGATTCGAAAAACGGCGCGATTCGTTATGGGCTGATGGACGAATCAGCCAAGCTGAATCTCAATTACCTTCCCAACATGGGACTCAGCAACGACGACATCAGCACAATGATGTTGAATATTCCGCAGATGACCGCCGAGATTGTCGACGCCATTCTCGATTGGATGGACGCAGACGATACCAAGAATCCGTACGGGGCAGAGTCTGAGGACTATCAACAGATGAATCCGCCATATAAAGCGAAGAACGGTCCCTTCGAAACGATTGATGAATTACTGCTGGTTAAAGGGATCACTCCGACGCTTCTGTATGGTGAAGATGCTAACCGAAACGGGTTACTCGATCCAAACGAAAACGACGGTGACAAAAGTCCGCCTCTCGATAATGCTGATGGTGTTTTGGACCACGGTTTTGTCGCATATTTCTCGGTGCACGGCCGTGAATCCAACCGAAAGAAAGATGGCAAGCTGAAAATTAACGTGAATGATGGTTTCTTGACCGACCTTTACGACGCTCTGCTTGAAGAGTTCAACGAAGATGCCGCGAAGTTCATAGTCGGTTATCGCATTAATGGTCCAGCCACCCCGACGGCGACCTCGAAAACGAATCCCGTTGTGGCCTCGACAAAGATGACTGCAAACTCGACGTCGACGACATCGTCGACAGCACCGCAATCAATTCAGGATCAGGAAGCGGCGGCCAGCCTGACAGATTTTCTGTCATTCGTGACAAAATCGGGTGGGTCCGTAACACGCGGTGGTATCGATCTGTCAAAGGGAGGATCTCCCAAAGGAAATATCGAGTCACTATGGGAATTGATTGGCACAAAAACCTCAGTCAAAGTTAACGGTACTACAACAACCCTCACCAGCCCCTGGTCGAATGATGCCGGTTCAATCTCGACTGTGTTGCCGGAATTGCAGGATAAATTGACGACGACCAAAGAGGAATATCTCGAAGGGCGAATCAATATCAACCAGGCGCGTCGTGAGATTCTGTTGGGACTCCCGACAATGACCGAAGAAATTGTCAACGCGATTGTCGCAGCACAGCGCCTTGATTCGAACGGACAGCCTTCACTCGACACAATTCGGCAGCACACAACTGCCGCCTGGCTGTATGCCGAAGGAATCGTCGATATCCCCGGCATGATGAACCTGGACCCTTACATCACGTCACATGGCGATGTTTACCGGGTTCAGGTTCTCGGTTTCTTCGACGGAGGTGGACCAGTCTCGCGGATTGAAGCCATGATTGACAGCACCCAGCTTCCACCTCGCGTCATCGCTCAGCGAGACCTGAATGAACTGGGGCGTGGCTATGCGAGAAGCCACTTGTTACAGATTGCGAAGTAACGTTGTGTTTTGGCAAGCTTCGAAATTTCGACTTTGTGCCGATGCATCGGAGTCCTCGGAGAAGCAGTGTAATCTCCTGTTCCAGTTTTGACGTCGAAAGAGCACTGCTTGACCCAAAACGGTCAATCAGTGGGGCTTCTCACGTAGCAATGACAAGGTACTGCCTAAAACGATCATTTCGTGATTGACTCACCGCAAAAATCCATCGCCTATGAGTCGTGTCGACGATATGATACGGTCAAGTGGATCACGCGAGAATTAAGACGTCGAATGAATGTTGAAAGGTTGATCATGCCTCGAATGTTACCAGTCTTGTCTTTGTTCTTGTTGTCGGGTGTGATGCTTTGCCTGGGCCCTGAACTGGCAGCTCAGACGGTTGGTCCCAAGGCAGATCAATGGTCCAGGTCGCGACTTCGAGGGGCAAATTTCCTCAAGACGACCCAGGCCGCAGATGGAAGTTGGACATCACCTCAGTCGCCAGGAATCTCTGGGCTGGTGACGTTTTCGTTACTTCAAAGTGGCATTCTGGCCAGCGATCCCGTTGTGGAAAAGGCTCTTAAGCATCTCGAAACATTCATCCAGCCTGACGGCGGGATATATGCTCCAAAAAGCTATCACAGTAACTACGAAACGGCGATTTGTCTGCTGGCGTTCAATGCAGCTAACACCGGCGGCAAATACGACGATTTACTCAAGAAGGCGGATAAATACCTGCGCAAGCTGCAATGGGACGAGAGCGAAAAAACAGACAAAGCCGACCCGAAATTTGGTGGGGCAGGATACGGCCGAACCAATGATCGGCCCGATCTGTCGAATACATCGTTCTTCCTGGATGCACTGCAAGCAACCGGTGCGAAAGCCGATGACCCAGCCGTGCAAAATGCGCTGGTCTTTCTCTCACGCTGTCAGAATTTGGAATCGGAACACAATACGACTACAGTTTCATCGATGGTGAATGATGGCGGTTTTTATTACACACCCGCCGCCGGAGGAAATTCTCAAGCCGGCAACACTGAGAACGGCGGTTTACGTTCCTATGCCAGCATGACCT
>JBAXBD010000700.1:0-3576 GCA_037142165.1 Schlesneria sp.
GGCCGTACCTTGACGCTTCCGACCCTGGGCTTTGATAGTCAGTTCAATTCCGCGGTTTTGAATCCCTACAAATTAAGAATCCGCCCAGATCGCAGCCACAAAAAACGACTTCCATGACCCTCTTCCAAACATTAAGAACGTACTTCATTCTTTCGATTGACACATCAAAAATCTTTTTATATTTTTATGTCGTTATTTTACAGAGAGGAGAGGTGTGAAGAATCAGAGGATTGACATTCTCGACTTGCATGGAATTTCAATCATCAGAACCTGACGACCGCAATTGATCATTGACATCTCGGAAACAGATTTCAAACGGATCGCCCCCGCAGCCGTCGATCGGCGCGGGCTGATCCGTGGCGGTTCGTTGCTTGCCTTGTGGGTACGATCGAGTCTCTGTGTGGTCGTGAGATCACTCGCACAAGAGGCGCGTCGTTCGAAGTCGCGCGAACTCTGGTGAAGTCGTGCGAACTTTTTTACGACGGAAAAATAGAAATTGACTTCGAAAACCCTATGAATTAAGAGAAATGGTCGAAGTCGCGCGAACTCAGGTGAACTTTGATACCAAATTTCATAGAGCGGGATTAACGCAGAACTGAAGAGAACGAAGAGTCCAATAGCTTACACCGCCCGGTTCGCCTGGGAGGGATGATGGGATTCGAACTCAATCGAACTGTGTCGAACTTGATCGAACTCGAACAAACTTTGACGCCATTTTTCGTGGCGGCCGGATGACAGCAGAACGGAAAAGAACGAAGAGTCCGAAAGATTACGCTTCCCGGCTCACCGGGGAGGAATGATCGGATTCGAACTCGGTCGAACTCGAACAAACTGCGACAAACTCGAACACCCCCCAAAACGGGAAAACGACCGCAAAAACCCTACGACTTACGGGGTATGGTCGAAGTCGATCGAACTCGAACAAACTTTGACACCATTTTTCGCGGCGGCCGGATGACAGCAGAACGGAAGAGAACGAAGAGTCCGAAAGATTACGCTTCCCGGCTCACCGGGGAGGAATGATCGGATTCGAACTCGGTCGAACTGCGACAAACTCGAACAAACTCGAACACCCCCAAAAACGGGAAAACGACCACAAAAACTCTACAATTTACGGGAAATGGTCGAAGTCGGTCGAACTCGAACAAACTTTGACACCATTTTTCGCGGCAGCGGGATTATGGCAGAACGGAAGAGAAGATTTTTGAACAGAAGGGCACGAAGGTAACTAAGGGCAGAGAGGATCGGCCATCGTTGCGCAGGTTGCCGCATTGTTGCGCAACCATAGTTGCGCAAACTTTCAGACCCTGAAAACATCGAAAAAGTCCCACATTCCGCGATAGTTGCGCAACGTTTTTGAAAAGGATTTGACCACGGATAACACTGATGGCCACGGATCGGGGAAGACGAAAATGCCCTACTGGCTTTTTTTCTTTATCCGTGCCCATCCGCGTTATCCGTGGTTAAAAACTCTTCTGACTTCGAAGGCATTCAACGTGTTGCGACGGAACTCAAGCTGGTGACGAAGAGAGCCAAAATGACGTTTGCCATTTTGCCTTGAGAAAACCTTGTTTCCGGCACGGTGCCTTGACGCAAATGCTTACTGCCAGAACAATCATCACGGTTCGAGTTGATTGATTGCCAAGAATTGTACCCGGAAATTGTCATTCATGAGTCCTATTGCCCTGTCCCCTGCCCTGCAAAAACTGAAGCCATCGGCCACTCTCGCAGCAGCCGCCAAGGCGAAAGAACTTAAGTCGAAAGGGGTCAACGTACTCGACTTCACTTTAGGGGAGCCTGACTTCATCACTCCTGCCAACGTTCGTGAAGCGGCGATCGCGGCCATGAACGCCGGGCATACTCATTACACACCCTCAGGGGGAATCCCCGAACTGAAGCAAGCGGTCTGTAACGCCTACGTGCGGGACTACGGCCTTCAGTTTAAGCCGAATCAGGTCCTGATCTCCAACGGTGCCAAGCACTCGATTCACAACGTGATCGCGTCACTTTGCGGACCTGGTGACGAAGTGATTATTCCGGCACCGTATTGGGTCAGCTACAGCGCTCTGGTCGAATTGGCAGGCGCGGTTCCTGTCCTGGTGAATACGACCGAAGCCAGTGGCTTCTGCATGTCGGCAGAACAGTTTAAGAATGCAATCACTCCGAAAACCCGATTGCTGATGCTGAACAATCCTTCGAATCCGACTGGATCCACGTATCCGGTCGCTCAACTGGAAGCCTTGGCACGAGTCGCTGTCGAAAAGAATCTGTTGGTCTTGTCAGATGAGATCTATGAAAAGCTGATCTATCCGCCAGCCGAATTCCGGTGCTTTGCCAGCTTTGGCCCGGAAGTCGCCGCGCGAACAATCATTGTCAGTGGCGTCAGTAAGGCTTATGCCATGACCGGATGGCGAATCGGCTGGACGATCGGGCCGGTCGATGTCATCAAGGCGATGGACAATCTTCAAAGCCAGGAAACATCGAATCCTTGCAGCATCAGCCAATACGCTGCCGTCGAAGCGCTGAACGGTCCACAAGAAAGCGTCGAAGCGATGCGCGTCGAATTCGAAAAACGACGCAATTACGTCATGGAACGCATGCGACCCTGGCGTGCAAAGTACGGAATTACGTTCGCCGAACCTGGTGGGGCATTCTATGCGTTTTTCAATGTCAGTTCCTGCTTCGGTAAGCCGTTACGCGGCGGAGTCAAAGTCGACAATGCGACCGATTTCTGCACGGCACTTCTCGAACAGGGACACGTCGCGTTAGTCACCGGTGATGCTTTCGGAGCACCGGGATATGTACGACTTTCATTCGCGACGAGCCTCGAACTGCTGAAAGCAGGGTTGGACGCGATTGAATCGTTTCTTGGCTAGAGGTTCGTCAGGCTTCTTGATTCAAGTGCCACTGCTTGACCGTCCTCGGTCGAGCAGTGCTCTTTAACCGGCAATCGAAGAGAAGAGAAGACACTGCTTCTCCGAAGACTCCTAAGCAGTGGCACAACATCGTGAATCGTCTGAATTCTTGTGCCACTGCTTGACCGTCTTCGGTCAAGCAGTGCTCTTTGACTGGTAAACGGAAAGAAGACACTGCTTCTCCGAAGACTCCTAAGCAGTGGCACAACATCTTTTTACCTATGCGGCTGCTGCATCAGACAAGTTGATCTGCCGGTTTCGGGTGGTCATCAGGTGGATCGCAGCAGTCAGACCGTGCATCGCAGAATCCATCTGACTCGATTCGTGCAGGACTCGCAGGTTATCGGAAAGAGTTGCCTGCAATTCAATCAGCCGTCCTTCACCATGAGCGATGGCATTGAGGGCCTTGGTCAATTCGCCGATCTCTTCTCGGAACAGCGACGCACGTTCGAGCGTCGTCTGAAGTTGCTTCCAGCTTTGTTCTTGTCGAGCGTCGACGAGTGAGATCAGTTGTTGGAACTGTTCTGCTCGCGCGGCCTCATAGGCTTCATGCCGTTGTTGTAATGCTTCAAGCGCTGCTTGATCGCGAGCAGACTCTTGCTGGTGTCGTTCCTGAAAATGCCCGAACAGGACATCCAGACTTTGAGCCCAGGTTCGGACC
>JBAXBD010000701.1:0-3570 GCA_037142165.1 Schlesneria sp.
CTAAGCAGTGGCACAAATTCGTAATTTCGAAGTTTGACAAATTATTGACTCACGGAACGTGCCGGAATTCTATCGAACTCCGGTGCCACTGCTTGACCGTCTTCGGTCAAGCAGTGCTCTTCAGCCGACAAATAGACCATCCAACGGACAAGACACTGCTTCTCCGAAGACTCCTAAGCAGTGGCACAAATTCGTAATTTCGAAGTTTGACAAATTATTGACTCACGGGACATAACGGAATTCGATCGAACAAATCAGTACATGAGCGATATCAGTCCATCTCTCCAGTTCTGACTTCGAGGATATACGAACGACTTCCAACAACAGATTCTTTTCCTCCGATGTCGGAGCACGTCCCAACAGGCTTTGATGCAGCCAGTTCAGACGTTCATTATTATCGGTCAATTGAGCGTTCCCCAGCACCCGTTCGGCAATCTGTTTACTTTGCGACTGCACCCAGGAATGGTTCATCAGAAACAATGACTGCGGTGCGACCGTGCTGACGTTACGAGCTCCCGTCACCACGCTCGCGTCGGCACCGTCAAACACTTCCAGGAATTCAGGCGTCGCATTGCGAAATGCCGGCAAATAGACGGTTCGAAGCGGCAGTTCAACGGGGGGACCATAGTCGGTCTCACGCGTTGCGGGATAAGTCGATCCCCCGGGGCAGTCGTTCAATGCACCACTCACCATCAACATCGTGTCGCGGAGCGATTCGGCGGGTAAACGTCGTCGCGATCGCGAACTCCACAATCGATGCTCGGGATCACGCGATTCCTGTTCACCCGGTTGCGAAGCAAGTCGGTAAGTCTGCGACAGCACAATCCGCTTCACGAGTTTTTTGGTCGACCAGCCATCATCGATGAATCGGCGTGATAGCCAATCGAGTAATTCGGGATGAGTCGGCGGCTCGCCCGTCGTGCCGAAATTATCCGGTGTCCGGACCAGACCTGCTCCGAACAACCAATGCCAGACCCGATTGACATACACTCGCGGAACCAGCGGCTGCTCGGTTGATGTCAACCAGCGGGCCAGCTCGAGTCGACCACTCGTCCCTTCTGGAATTGAAGGGACTTCCGTGTGCGTCGCCACCTGCAAAAAACCTCGGGGAACTGTCGGACCCTGATTGCTCACCAGTCCACGAACATGGATATAGGTATCCGCAGGTTTCGCCGCTTCAGTCACGGATAAGACGGTGGGCCGCACTGGGCCCGATTTCTGTGCCTCTTTGAGTTCCTTCTCCAATTCGGCGACAGCCTTCTCCAATCCCTTCTGCTCATCGCTTTTTTCTGTTGAAACCACTGGCGTCTGTTTCATGGCCGCCAGTTCTTCTTCTGTCAAAAACTGCACGGCATCCGCAATGACGTGGCCATCAGCCCCTTCGTTCGTCACGATGACGAAGAACTGTCCGTTCGGTTCGTGACGGTAGGTCCCCAGAGAAACAAAATGACCGTCGAGTGGTGGGGACAGCCGCTCATTCACCGTCACGGTCTTGTCACCATCGGCACTCGAAATCTGGATCGAAACATTCGTCGCCCGGTTCGAACCGGGTGTGTAGGCAAATCGGACTTCATACTTGCCCGGCGGCAATTGTTTCGGTTGAAACGTCAGCGACTTGTTCCCTAAGCCTTGGTGGTCGTCATGCACGTAGCCGTCACCGATGTAGGGCTTAACGCTTTGCGAAGCCTTCCACGTGCCGATGACCTGAGCCTCTTTGTCGTCGATCACTCGGCCTGGCAGGCTGGCGACGCTACTGACATCCAGTTGTGCTACGCCTTTCGTGTTGGTCAGCTTAGCCAACTTCTGCTTTCGATCCGCCAAATCTTTGGTCATTAAGGCAATTCGACTCTCACGTTCAGCGTGAATCGCTGCTTCCTCGGGTTTTAATGGCAACGGTCGTGAGGTCCACATCGAGACGTTCGCGTGCGCCAGCATTGGCGAACTTTTCAAGATCCCCGCCAGTGCGTAATAGTCCCGCGTCGGGATCGGATCGAACTTATGATCGTGACAACGAGCACAGGTCACTGTCTGAGCAAGCAATCCCTTTCCGATCACATCCAGTTGCTCATCAACCACATCCATTTCGAGCGTTTTCTTGTCCTGCTCTTCCAGGTTGTGATTACCCAGTGCCAGGTAGCTCGTCGCCACAAGTCGCCGCTGCTGTTCGGCAAGTGTCCCGTCGGGCAACAAGTCACCCGCAATCTGCTCACGCAGAAATTCGTCATAGGGTCGATCTTCGTGGAACGAGTTAATCACATAATCGCGATAGCGCCAGGCATCTTTGAGAACAAACCCGCGTAGCGTCAGCGATTCGGCGTAGCGAGCAATATCCAGCCAGTGTCGACCCCAATGTTCGGCAAACGCTCGGGAAGCGAGCAACCGATCGACAAGTTCGACGTACTGACTCTCGCTGGGCTCGCGGCAGAAATCGTTCAGTTGTTCGGGCGTCGGAGGCAGACCCGTTAAATCAAAGTAGAGTCGCCGAACCAGTTCTTCAGGAGTCGCTTCGGCCACTGGCGTCAGTCCCGCCGTCTGCATTTTGACCAGCAGAAACCGGTCGATGTCAGAACGTGTTCCAGGCACGGAAGTGTTCGGAACGGGAAAATCCTGAATCGGTCGATAAGACCAATGAGATCGCCCCGCTTCCAGATCGATCCCTTTTTTAGGGGCCACAGCGTCACCCTCGCGCGGATCGAACGCCCCCGACTGGACCCAGGTTTCGAGCACACGGATTGCGGCGTCGGGCAATTTACCCTCGGGAGGCATCTGATAGCTGTCTTTTCCGTAGCGGACGGCCTTAATCAACAGGCTGGCATCAAGGTCACCCGCGACAATCGCCGGGCCACTGTCACCCCCCGTTTTCCAACCGGCACGAGACTCCAGCCGCAAACCACCCTTGATCTTGGCGTCTGCTCCATGACACGACAGGCAATGGCGAGTCAGGATCGGCCGTACCTGTCGTTCAAAGAATTCCCGGTGAGCCGCCTGATCAGGCTCCTCGGCCGCAGCGACCACACTCGCCACGATCCAAGCCAGCAAAACAATGAAGAAATCTCGGCCCGGCCCGTGCATAAAATTGACCCATTAAACATCAAAAGCGCTTGATAATTGAGAATACTCATCGCGTAAGCCCGAGGCAAGCAGTCTTCGGTAGCGTCGGCTTCCAGCCGACGAATGGTCTGAAATTTCCGAATATTCAGGCAGAACGCAGGCGCTGTCGTATCCTTTTTCGTTTTGGCGAGCAGTGAGCCGAATTGCCATTTGATCCAACCGGGCTTTCAAGTCCCCGTCGAGTCTGCTTCTATTCTGCCTTCCCCTCGTCGGAAGTATCAGGTTCGGACACAAGGGTGGCGCGCGTTCGGGGACATGGGTAACACGGGAATGTGTTGGTAAAGCCTCGCTGGAGACTGCGAATATGAAGCGATTCTTGATTGTCACGACTCTGGTGATTCTGATTCTTCCTGCGATCGTCGTCGTAGCCTTGTTCACGTGGGTTTTAATCGCAGGCGTTCCCGCCAGCGCGAGCGGGACGTTGAACTCAGGACGTGCGATCGTGGTCAATTCCAATTC
>JBAXBD010000702.1:0-3550 GCA_037142165.1 Schlesneria sp.
CTTTCACACTTATTACTGTGCGGTGTTCGTTCAGCGTTTATGGGCGTTCCAGAAGAAGTTCCTGCGGTTCAAATCCACCCCGCTCAGCGATCTCTTCGATTTCCGTGCGAATCGCCTTGCGGATGCGTGAGACGATCTGTCGTTCATTGGCGGACATCGGCGATGATCCTGCGGTGTCATTGACTACGAAGTCCGCAGTCATTCCCTCCCTGTTTTTCCACCAGACGTAAACAGTCCATTGCGGGTCTGGTGTCATGGCCTGAACTCTGCATTCTGCCGCGTTCAAGACCTCCGTTCGCCAAAAACCACTGACGAGTTCAGAGCACGCTGGCTCGAGAAGTCCTTCGCTCAATTCCACTTCGCGTTTTCGAGACATTTTTCGTCTCGCGACCAAAATTGCATCTCGCGCCAACTGTCCCACACATTGAGCGAACCGTGTTTCGGGTGGATGGCGCCATCCCTTGGAAAGAATGTCCTTGTGAAGCTCAATCAAAACGTTCTGTGCCACGTCCTCAGCATCACCCTGCTTATGGCTTGGAAGTGCGTTGCGGATCTGTTGCAGGATCAATGGCAATCGACATTCGACGAACCGCTTGAACGCCGCCGAAAGGCGTTCGGGGTCCCCCGAGTAAATATCACCCAAAAATGTATCTGACGTCTTCCACGCTTCCGACCGGCCCAGACCGTCCGCGTTTGTCACCATCGCCAAGCCCCTTATCGGTTTATTAGGCACTGCCGAAAAAGCCCCCCTATGGCGGCAATCGACATTTGAATGTACCGGGAACCATTACGTGCAGCAACCTGCTACAGCCCCTTTAGCATTGACCCGCCGATTCAGATCCACCACCCCATTTTTTGAATGGGAAGCCATGCCGCAGGGCAGCCGAAATAAATTTTATTCTGCGAATCAAAAAGCTGTCACGTTCGTAAGTCTGCGCGCAGAGAGACTGGTACATCCGCGACCATGTGGCCACGTTCGACGGATGGACCAACTCGCCAGAATTCGTGAACTGAAAACCAAACCGTAGGAGAGAGAGATGCGACGACACATATTAGCTTACTTATGCATGTCAGCAGTACTAGCGTATTCGCCCAAAGGGGATGCTGGGGAGATCACCGTGTACGTCGGTTATGCCGACAGCATTCGGGCCAATGCCTTTTTTCCACGCCCCTGGCTAGGGGATTCTAATGTGAAATTTCTTGGCAACACGGCCCCTGGAACAATTTTCGATGCGGGCGCGATCATGATTGAGAATCGAAGTGGGTCATCGATCAACGTGAACGACGTGTTTGTCTACGGCTTTGACAATGGCGCGACATTTGATTTATGGGGTACCCCCGGTGCTCTCGCGAACAACTCGTTCATGATCTTAACCCAGACGTCGACGAATGCGGGTCAGTTTGACACCAGCGACCAACTGAGATCGTTCACCTACCCCGATGGGACATCTGGATACAATCCAAGTCATCCATACACCGGCGATCCCAAGGTTCAGATTACGATCAACGGCAACGTGGAGACATTTTCCGATACGGGTCACATCCTCGATACGGGGGGATACGATGCTGCCACGTATGGAATCAACGGTTCTAATTTTCCCTACAACCCCGCTCACTTCCCGCAAAATGAATCCCTCCAATGGCGAGAGATCGGGACGACGGGGGTAAGTAATCCCGGTGGAAATCCGCCAACCGCCGTTCCCGAACCGTCCTCGCTGATGCTTGCGCTGTTCGGTACGTGTGGCGTCGGTTTTGCAGTTCGGTCGCGGCGGATCCGGCGGTCAGAAATGTAGGAAGTCGTTTTCAACAATGTCGATTTCCCAAGTGCAACCGATCACGCCTGAGACCTTATGACGCTTCGGTGTCAAAGCAGTCTCGATGCAGGGTGAGCAACGATCTTTCAATCGGGGCACTCGAGATCATTTGTCGTAAAAACCGGCTTAGTTTGAAATCAAACAACACAACTATTCACACACATCAGTTTTGGAAAAGGATCAAAAAATGCGAACGAGACAATTCCTTGCTGTTATTATGCTGTTTTCAGCGACAGGCGTAAGTCGGGCGGGTACGCTAACGTCATTCACGAACGAATCAGCTTTTCACGCAAGTGCGACGTCGCTCACCAATATCGGGTTCGACGAATACTCGGGAGGTGAAATCCTCAATGGCGATGAATACAACGGGCTCGGCCTTTCTATCGTTCAACGGGACTCGCAGCCACTTCAGATTTTAAGTCCTACATTTGGATTTACACAATACCACAATTTAAACCTGAATAGCCTCAACGCTGGATTGGGATCCGCAGGAAGCACCGAAAACATTGACTTCATTTTCTCATCCGGCGTACTATCGGCTGGGCTATGGGTCGGAAACATCGGTGATTTGGATGGCAGCAACAATCCGGATTACTATGACGACTCAAATGGCACTTTAGTTCAGTTTTTCGGTGTGTCTGGCAACGTACTGGCCTCCATGTTTCTGCGTACTGACACCCCTGGGATTATTCAGGGCGCTGCAAGCCCGAACAATCGCATATTCTATGGTGTGTCATACAGCGGATCGATTGCTGGAGTTGATCCGATAAAGACAATTCGCGTCATTGAGGGTGCGGGCGACGCTGACAACGTCGTATTTGACAACGTTCAGTATTCGGGTGCCGCCGTGCCCGAGCCGTCATCGCTGTGCCTCGTTGTCGTAGCAGTCGGACCGTATGTCTTGCGGAGGGTGTTTTTCCTACAGAAGACGGCAATGTGTCGGAGATAGTGCAGAAATAGTTTGCGCATAAAGGAATGTGATTGTATCAAGTGTTAAGGCGAAATCGTCACGGACCGCTGAGTTATATCACGTGACCAAAGGAATTGCGGCAAGCCTCTTTCGAGATAAGCTCCCGAGGACCTTGACCTCGGGTACACCCCCTTTTCAAGAACGGGCAAAGGAGTCTGGCTGATGGTTTTCGGAAAAGTTGTCTCATGCCGATAAAAGAAGAGGGCTATACACTTGGCTAAGTCAGCGTTTCGTCAGAGCGACTGAATCGGAGTGTGTCCCCAACCGCGAAGATATTCGAATTGATGTCATGAAAAGCCGTGTCCCCATGGTTTAGGGTCCCAAGGTTTTCGTTGATCGACGGCGCGATCCGACAAACAGAATCTCCATGACTTGCAGGTCTGTCCATGATAGAATTGCAGAACAAGGAGTCTGCCAAATGAATGTCAGCGTTAATTTTCCAGCCGAGATTGAAAACGCGCTTCGTCTTCGTGCCGCTGCTGTCGGCCAGGATGTGGAAACATTCGTAAGAACGGTCGTTACCGAGAGCCTTGAGAGCCGCTACAAGCGGTTCGCCAGGAGCTACCGCTCCATGAACCCGAGGAACTTTGGCGACACTTCCGACGTCAAGTTCCTCAAGAGCCGCTGCAAGCGGTTCGCCAGGAGCTACCGCTCCATGAACCCGAGGAACTTTGGCGACACTTCCGACGTCAAGTTCCTCAAGAGCCGCTGCAAGCGGTTCGCCAGGAGCTACCGCTCCATGAACCCGAGGAACTTTGGCGACACT
>JBAXBD010000703.1:0-3545 GCA_037142165.1 Schlesneria sp.
GGTTTACCTGATCAACGAGTCCAAGGCGGCGAGTATCGGAGCAGGTTTACCGATCTCGGAGCCGCTTGCCAGCATGATTTGTGATATCGGTGGCGGCACCACGGAAGTCGCCGTATTGAGTCTGGCTGAGATCGTCGCAAGTAAATCCCTTCGCGTCGCGGGCGATGAAATTGATCAGGCAATTATCGACTACATGAAGCAGCATTTCGCACTGCGAATCGGCGATCAGACGGCTGAGCAGTTGAAGATCAAAATCGGCTGTGCATACCCTCAGGATCAAGAGCAGACAAGTGAAGTTCGCGGGCTGGACATCGTCAGCGGCGTTCCACGCAAGGCGATTGTCACCAGCGAACAGATTCGTGAGGCCTTGCGAGGCCCTCTGGAAGCAATTCTCAACTGTGTCAAAAGTGTGATTGAACAGTGCGACCCGGAACTTGTCGCGGACCTTTCTGATACCGGAATGGTCCTTTCAGGCGGCGGAGCATTGTTGCCGGGACTTCCGCTGTACTTCGAGGAACAACTCGGAATTCCCGTCCGGGTCGCTGATGATCCACTCCGTGCCGTCGTTCGCGGGGCGGCAATTTGTATTGAGCATCTGTCGCAGTGGAAAGAAAGTCTCGAAACGAATAACCGCAATTTATAGGAGACTGGATGCAGGGTGGGACAAGTCTCCGCAGTCCCACCTTAAAACGGACGGAAGAATGGTGGGACTGTGAAGACTTGTCCCACCCTACAGGACTACAGGACAGTGACAGGAACCACTTCAACGAGAAATACCTCGGGCCATGACACCTCGACTTGTACTGACAATTTGTTGTGTTTCACTGACAGGAGTGGGACTGTATTTCGCTCCGGACGCCGCCGTTTCACATGTACGCGGAACGGTCACGGATGCGATTCGACCTGGCCAGGTTTTGTTGCGTCAGACGATCGTCACTCTGTTTGGCGGGTCATCGGAATCGCGTTCGGCAACCGACAACGATGTCGTGGAACGTCTCATCGACGAACTATCACTTGAGCGTGAGAAGAACCGTGTCCTTCAGACGCGACTCGCTCAATTAACGGAACAATATCAGGGCGAGCAAGAGATTTCCGAGTCCATGCTTCGGACGAAGCGGTTGATCGTTCCCTCCCTAACTGAAGTTGCTGTGCTTGGTGATACCGTGGCCGAACAATGGCGATCCGGGAAACTGCTCGACCAGGGTTCAAAGAACGGTTTACGAGAAAACGAACTCGTACTTTCCACCAAAAAACCGTTGCGACCTTTGATTGATTTTGGCGAGGATGCAGATCTGTCTACCGAAGACTTAATGCTGCTTGGACGCTGTGTGATTGGAAAAGTTGAGCACGTGGGTCGCTGGACAAGTACCTTTCAGCGGGTGACGGACTCGCGATACCGAGGTCGAGCCCAACTCATCCGTGAAACAAAATCAGGGTTCGTATTTGAGGCACAGGGCATCCTGAAGGGACAAGGGGGGCCGCTCTGTAAGTTGGAAGGGATTCCCGCCGAGAAGTCGGTTCGAGTTAATGACGCTGTATACACCGCCGAACGAGACGGAATCCTGCCTACTCCGCTGTATTACGGACAGGTTGTCGATGCGGTGTTAGGCATCGACGATCGCGAATGGACCGTGTATGTCAAACCGGCTGCAGTACAAAGTCAACTGACGCGGGTTCATGTCTTACGGACAGCCGTCAATCCCGACAGATTGGCGGTGAAATGATGATGAACCATCTTGCAACCGCCTGCCTGATTTACCTTTCTCTCGTGCTGCAATCATGTGTCGCGAGTGATCTTGCAATTGATACTTTTCGACCATGGTTTCCTGGGATTGTTCTCGCGGTTTGCGTCTTGATTCATGACGACGTAGCCGGCGTCGTCTGGGCCGGAATTCTCGGGCTCGTCGTAGACGGTCTCGGAGCCGAGCGACTGGGTGTTAACCTTGTTGTGACAACTTTTACTGCCGTGGGATTATTGATGACTCGTCAGGACACTCGTTCGAACGGAACCGTGTTCCTCGGGTTTTTCGTCTTCACGGGAGTGTCGATCTGGAGACTGGCTTCGATGACGACCCACGCGACCCTTTCCGGACGTGGCATGAACTTCCATGAGTATCTTACTGTTGCCTTCGGCGATGGGCTTTATTCTACCGTGTTGACCATTGTCGTCGCTCTGTTGATACGCCTGGTGTGGCAGACATTAGGTCGCCGTGAAACATCAACCTCAATCGCCTTGAACAATCGTTGGACGATGCTTGCCCGATAGTACTGAGCCGAGTTTTTTAACGAACAAGTCCTTGGCATAACATGTTAAACCGTCCAGTTCCAGTCTTTGGCAGCGGAGATGACTCTGGTGAGACAGGGTGGAATGCGGATCGTGATCCGCAGTTTCGACTGACTCTGTTGTGGATCGTCCTGGCGTTGCCTGTACTGGTCGTGATCGGACGAGTCGGTCAATTGCAGCTAGATTTACAAGACGACTTCGCCGCGGCTTTTTCGCGGACGACCGAATCATTCCAGGAGATTCCGGCCCGGGATGGTCGGATTCTTGCAGCAGATGGAAGCGTGCTGGCCGGTGACGTTGAGCGTTACGACGTTGCGGTTCATTATCGTGAGATTCAGAATCCGCCTGATAATGACTGGATCACCGCAAAGGCCAAATCCCGTCTGAGCAAATCCGATCGCAAGAACAAGGTGAAGCTCAACGAAGAAAAGAGCAAGGTTATCGCCGAACGAGAACTCCTCTGGCAGAAACTGGCAGACCTCGCGGGCCGACCGTTGAATGAACTGTTGGATTCAAGAAAAAAACAACAAACGCGAGTTGAACGAATCAAGGAATCGGTTCAGCGTCGATATCGTCAGCGACATCAGAAAGACCAGTCGAACGATGCCGTCGCCGGCGGGATGAACGACTTTTCATGGAACGCCTTCTGGGATCGACTGCAGCAAGCGATTGCCGAACCGCCCGAACATAGTGATGACCTGCGAGTCATCGAAGACGAAGAAACCTATCATTCCGTCATTGCCAATATCGATGCCGAAATGAAGGCGGAGATCGAAGGTCACCCCGAGCGATACCCTCATACAAAGATTCTGATCCATTCACACAGAACCTATCCCAAAGGTGAATTCGCGGCGCACTTGATCGGTTTTCGAAAACCGATCTCCCAAGAACAGCTTCAAAAGCGGCGAGCGGCTTATCCTGATGGTGACCCACAGGACTACCACGTTGGAGATCCTTGCGGAATCAGCGGCCTCGAACTGAGTTACGATTCCCATTTGAAAGGGATTCGCGGTCGGCAAGCCGTGATCAAGAATTGGCGTGATGAGATTGTCGATTCTCGAATTGTGAATCCGCCCCAACATGGTCGCGATCTTGTTCTGACGCTCGATAGCGATGTTCAACTCCGAGCGGAACAACTCCTCGACCAGGCATTGACCAAGGTGACGCTCAAGGGGACTGTCGACCCTGAAACCAGTCATGGTCGATTTCGTGACCCCACTTGTCCTCAAGGAGGATGTCTGGTCGCAATCGACGTTCATAC
>JBAXBD010000704.1:0-3544 GCA_037142165.1 Schlesneria sp.
GTTGGGATTGGGGACTTGAATCTCTACCTGGAACGTCCGCGTTGCCGGTTCTACTGTCGGATAAATTCGGGTTACGGTTCCGACGAAAGGAGTGGCCGATGTCGCGGCAAAGACATTCACCTTCTGCTGCAGTTTAACCTCGGAACTGAACCGTTCAGGGACTGGGACACGCAGTTTCAGGATCTGATTGATGACCACTCGAAAAATCTCGGTCCCGGGTCGGACGAGAGTCCCTTCAGAAACCGATCGTTGAGAAACGACGTATTTCACTTGATCGATTCCAGGAACGGAAACCGATGGGATCGGTGCTGAGACTTTGGTGTTTGCCAGCTGTTCACGGGCAACTTCGAGTCCCACCTGCTGCATCTGGATTGTGGCGAGATCCGTTTCGGCTGTGAGAAGCTGGTTTTCGTATTCGGCCTTACTCGTCCGGTAGTCGCTTGCCGCGCTTTCCGCTTCTTCGGCAGAGACGGTTTTCGAGGCAGCAAGACGACTGATTCGATCATTGCGAGATTTGGCATAATCCATCTGCGACTTGGCTTTCGCCACGAAGGGAACCTTTTCCAAGTCCAATTGAGAATCAGGAAGAGCCTGAAGTCCGAGCTTCGACAATTCGACCTGCAATGTTCGATCAGCCTTTTGTACCGTCAATTCATAATCGGTGGGGTCGATTTCGAGCAGTTGTTCTGTCGGCGCAACGACGTCAGAAACATCGTGAAGAATTTTGCGGACACGACCTTCGACTCGAGCAGAAATCGAGACTTCTTCGAAGCCGTGGAGTGATCCGAATGCCTCGACAGAGCGTTGTACTGAACGAACGGAAACGGGCTCAGTTGTCACGACGACGGCCGCGGCATCGCGTCCCTCAGGCGTTACGGCAGGTTCGATCTTTTCTTTGTCATGTTTTCCAACCTGTGCCAGTGCGGCCATCCAACCCAGACCAAACGCGGTGATTAAAAGAACAAAACCAACCAGACGTCGAATCCAGCGACGGCCGGATGTCTGTAAATCCTGTTGACCGACAGTGAATGGATGCTCGGACTCGACGGTCGCATGTTGACCTGTATCTTTCGGTGTAGGATGAATTACAGCCTGACCCATGAAACTTTCCTAATCTATCCTCAAGGCGAATTCAGTCGTTGGTGGGAATCTGCTGGTCTTGTAACTGACCTGCGCGAGCAATCTTACGGCACGATGGATTGTTCGTTGGGTTCGAAGTCATCAATATGGTAGTCTTATAGCATCGAAACGAACCTTTCGCCTCCATTGATTGAGAACGCAACATGTCCGCCGCCGGATATTCACCTGAAGAGCAACGCAAGCGGAAGCTGGCTTCCGATTGCTTAAAGCGAGCCACCGAAGCGTTGGCCAAGCAGAACTGGGACTACGCCGTCGAAATGTTCATGACGGCAGTCAAGCTGGTCCCGGACAATCTGATGTACCGACAGTCACTGCGAGGGAGTGAACGAAAGAAGTATAAAGACAATAAAACTGGTGCCAGCATGGCGTTCCTGAAGTTGTCGAGCATCCGGTCGCGAATCAAAAAAGCCCGCAGTGCGAAGAACTGGGTCGACATGGATCTGGCGGCTGAGGAAGGGCTGGCGATCAATCCGTGGGATGGACAGTTCAATGCAGACTTGGGCGAAGCGACGCGCGAACGAGGGTTCCTCGAAATCGCATCGTTTGCTTACGAACAGGCAACGGCTCCCGACAGTGCTCCGACGAACAAAGACTTTTTGATTGCATTAGCCGAAGTCTACGAGATGCGGAAGAACTTTACCTCCGCGATTTCCGTACTCGACAGGGTGATGGCGATCGACCCGCTGAATGGTGCCGTTCGCTCCAAAATCCAGTCACTGGGTGCGGACATGACGATCCACAAAGCGGGTTATGACGACGCCAAATCGACTCATGAAGTTCGCGAAGACAAACAACAAGCGATTAAGCAAGGTTACGAAGAGTCGGTCAAAGGGGATGTCAAAACCAACAAAGAAGTGTTGGGTCCCGGTGAATCGGTCGAAGCCGATTTGCAGCGAATGGTACGCAAAGAGCCTGCGAACGTGGCTCATTATCAGAAGCTCGCCGATTACTATCGACGTGAAGGGAAACTGGAAGAATCGGCGAAGACTTACAAGCTGGCGCTCGATGTCAGCGGTGATGCCAACATCCGCGAGCAGATGGAAGACGTTGAACTCGACATGGTTCGGCGTAATGTGAACTTTGCGAAGGAGGCGGCTGCACGCGATCCGAACGATGAGCAATCACGAGCGATCGTCGTTGAGTTGGCGAACGAACTTCTGTCACAAGAGATCGAAGTCTTCAGTCGCCGCGTCGATCGTTATCCGAATGACCTGAAGCTGAAGCACGAGCTCGCGAAACGCTTCATGCGGTGCAAAAAACATGATAAGGCGATCCCGCTGCTGCAGGCCGCGTCCAAGGATGTCCGGTTGGAAGCTCAGGTCCTCGCCAGTCTGGGGACCTGTTTCCTGGCGAAGAAGCAGAACAACCTGGCTAAACGTCAGTTTGAAAAAGCGTTGGAAAAGTTGAATTCGACCGAAAGCCCGATCCCTTACAAAGAGTGCTGCTATTACCTGGGCCGGTTGGCTGAAGAAGCTAACGACAAGAAATCTGCCGAACAGTACTACTCGGACATTCTTGCCATCGACTATGACTACAAGGATGTCGCCAAGCGACTGGAAGAGATCCAGGGAGGTGATGAAGAGTCTAACCAGATCGATATGGATCACGGCGAAGACGCCTAGACAGAAATGCGAAGATGCTCGCCAAACTGACGACTTATTCGCTGTTGGGAATCGACGCTCTACCTGTCGAGGTTGAGGTCGATATTTCGCCCGGCGCCATCCCCAAAACGATCCTGGTCGGTTTGGCGGAAGCAGCCGTTCGCGAGAGTTCCCATCGGATCGAACGGGCGCTCGTGAACTGTGGTTACGTTAAGCCGGTGGATCGGATAGTCATCAACCTCTCTCCTGCCGATCTTCCTAAGGAAGCGGCGTCGTTCGACCTTCCTATTGCCTTAGGGCTGTTGGTCGCCAGCGGGCAATTGGCTTCGGATGTACTGGGCCAGTATGCAGCCATCGGAGAACTGGCACTCGATGGGACAATTCGTCCTGCCAAGGGAGCGCTATCGATGGCGCTTTCGGCGAAAGAACAGGGCTTAAAAGGTTTTGTCGTTCCTGCGGCGAATGCTCAGGAAGCGGCGGTGGTGGAAGGGATCGAGATAATCCCTGTCACTTCGCTGACAGAAGCGGTGGGTTATTACAGCGGTCAGTTAGACATCCCGCCTCAGCCGTTCAGTTGGACTGACGCCGTGGCGAACTTCGGCAAATACGGAGTCGACTATTCGGACGTTCGAGGCCAGGAATCCGCCAAACGAGCTGTCACCGTTGCAGCGGCAGGAGCACATCATCTGCTGATGCTGGGGAGCCCAGGGACTGGCAAGACGTTATTGGCATCGCGACTGGGAACAATCCTGCCGGAACTGGCTCCTGAAGAAAGCCTGCAGACGACCCGTATCTACAGTGCG
>JBAXBD010000705.1:0-3544 GCA_037142165.1 Schlesneria sp.
GGAAATAAACAAGCGGTCGTCACCACCGTGGTAGAAGTAAAGGATGCGAGCGTGTTCCAGGAACCGGTCGATCACTCCCGTCACAGTGATGTTTTCGGAAAGGCCGGGAACCCCAGGTCGAAGGCAGCAGACACCGCGGATGCTCAATCGGATTCGAACGCCCGCCTGTGAAGCCGCATAAAGTGCTTCAATCATCTGTTCGTCAACGAGTGAATTCAATTTGACGATGATCATGGCCTTTTGATTGTGACGCTTATGGTCAATTTCGGCCTCGATCATTTCGAGCAGTTTTTCCCGCAATCCGATCGGAGCCATTTCAATTTGACGAAAGCGCTGCGGCTGGGAATAACCCGTGATTGCGTTGAAGAAGGCCGTTGCATCGGCACCAAGGTCATCACTGCAGCTCATCAGGCTGGCATCGACGTAGATTTTTGACGTCATCTCGTTGTAGTTGCCAGTCCCAAAGTGCACGTAGCGCTGAATTCCCTGCGGTTCGCGCCTGACGATCAGGCAGATTTTTGCATGGGTCTTCAAACCTTTGACACCATATACGACTTGAACATCCGCACGTTCAAGATCTCGTGCCCACTCGATGTTTCGCTGTTCGTCAAATCTTGCTTTGAGTTCGACAACGGCGGTGACGTATTTTCCTTTTTGGGCCGCCCGTTTCAGTGCAGCCACGATCGGGCTTTTTGCACTGGTTCGATAAAGCGTCTGCTTGATGGCCAGAACGTCAGGGTCATCAGCCGCTTCATCAAGCAGTCGAACCACCGCGTCGAAGCTTTCGTAGGGGTGGTACAGCAAGATGTCCTGTCGCGCGATGGCAGTGAATAAGCTTTCCGACGGCGAAACCTGGGGTGAAGGCTTTGATGGCCAGGCCTCGTACCTGAGTGCGTCGAACCCTTGTGAATCGGTCAAGCGGAAGAATGCTGCCAGGTCGAGCGGGCCTGGTGCGGCGAAGACCCATTGATCCGGTACATCGACGGCGGATTGCAGGAATTGTCGCAACAGCGTGCTGGCATGGTCCGCCAGTTCAAGGCGAACGCAGTCGCTCTGGCGCCTTGCGTTGACGATCTCTTGCATCTTGGACAACAGGTCGGACGCCTGGTCTTCCTGCAATTCCAGGTCGGCATTCCGCGTGATTCGAAAGGCAACGCTTTCTTCGATGGTCTCACCAGGAAAGAACCTCGCCAGGAACATGCTGACGACGTCTTCGAGCAGGATATAACTGAAGCCACTGTCGGCCGGGACCGTGATGAACCTCTGTCGGTTTCGACCAAACGGCAGGATGGCAAATCGAGGTTCTGTCGTTCCCGCTAACGGTGCCAGTCTGACGCACAGGCTGATCGACTGATTGATCAGCGGCGGGAAGGTGGGAATATCGCTTGGGGGAGCATTGACGACGGGTTGTGGTACGACTTCAGCCTGTTTCGCGGCGACAGATTTCTTCTTGACCTTTGTCTTGCCTGCAGGGATTTCGGGAACCAATGGGTCATTTGCGGTGTCGGCGGGAACCGGTGCCAATTCGACCGCCAGCGGCGTGAGAATCGGAAAGACTTCCTGTTCAAAATACATCTGGACGTGCTGCACCTGCCGATCGTTCAGCTTCGTGGAGCGAAGCCGACGCATTCCTGCGTTGGCGAGCGCCGGTTCAAGCTCCGACAACAGGCAACGATACTGCTCGGTCAGAAAGGCCTGCATCCGTTCGCCGATGGCCTTCAGTTGTTGCGTCGTGGTCAGACCCAGCGGATCGGGTCTCATATCCCCTTCGGCCTCGAGTAATCGCAAGCTGCCGACTCGCACCATCGTGAATTCATCAAGGTTTGAGGCGGTGATCGCCAGAAACTTCAGTCGTTCGAGCAGCGGGATTGCGGGATCACTCGCCTCATCCAGCACTCGCTGATTGAATTCCAGCCAGCTTAGTTCGCGATTAAAGAAACGAGGCTCAACAGACATGCCGGGATAGTCTCTCTGGTTAGGTCGGTTGTCCAGGCGACTGCCTGGTCTGGTTCAAATTCAACAAATCGTCAGGAAATAAATCGTCAGGAAATAATCAGGTTTGTTAAGGGACTTTGCCCGAAAAATGAGTCAGACCCCTCATGGGTGGTGTCAGGTTGCTCTGGGCAAACGACAGGTAGGGGGTCAAACGGATTTTTCGGACAAGGGTTGGTTAAGGACGCAGTTTTCGTAACAGGACAGGCATTCCGAACGTCGACTCGAACAACGAACCAGACTGTTTCAAAGCCAGTTGTTCGAGACTGAGATCTTCGATCTGAGGTATTGCAATAACGAGTCGTCCTCCTTCGCGTGAGAATTTCAGTTCGTGAAGGCGTTGACCGTGCGATGCTTCCAAGGCGTCGGCAACGCGTAACATCGCCGCCATTTTGACAACAGCGATCCGTTGATCGCGATTAAGTGTCGTAAAGACCGTATGCGTTGGTTTTGGTGCCGAGCGACGATGGTAGCGAGCGGTCAATGCAACGAGTTGTACGTCGGAACGGCTGAGGCCAAACAGTTCGCTGTGCTGGATCAGATACATCGAATGTTTGTGGTACGAGCCCGTGTTAATGTACAGGCCAACCTCATGCAGCAGCGCCGCCACGCGAAGCAGCAGTTCATAACGGGGGTCAAGCTGATGTTCTTCACGCAGACCTTGAAACAGGATTCCGCAAAGTTTTGCTACCTGTCTTGCGTGCAATTCGTCAAATTCGAATTTGCGTCCCAGGTCGAAGGCCGATCGGATGACCTGGTTGCTGAAGTCTTCGTTCCAGCCCCCTCGCGACGCCATTTCGTTCAGTAGCCAGTCGCGCAAGTTGATATTGGCGACGATAACCTGCTTCAGACCAAAGGCCTTGGCCATCATCGTATAGGCTAACAGTGCGGGACCAATCGTTCCGGCTTCAGGAAATGTGATGTGGTACTTATGAACCAGTTTGTCTTCGTTGAGTGACAGAACCGTGTCGGTCAACGCTGCCAGGTCTTTCACGGGGATGCGAGTCAGTTTGTCAGGGTCCCAGTCGGAAACCAGTTGCCGGGCGGCAAATCGCATATCGCCCCCGAGGGCGACCATTTCCTGAGTCGATTCGGCGGGGATCTGCTGCTGGATCTGGTCAAGGATTCGTTGAATCTGCGTTTCCATCAGTCGCCGAGTCGATCCATGTGACGCATGGTACGCTTCCAGCGTCTGATGAATTCTTAGCGAACCGAGTCGATACGTGTGTGCGAACAGAACGTCGGCATTCTTGACCTGCAACAGTTCGGTGCTTCCACCGCCGACTTCGGTGACAATCGTCCGGGCATCGGCCAGTTCGGGGTCCAATCGCAAGAGAGGTTGAATACCGAGATACGTGATCCGGTTGACCTCGGCCTCATCGATCGGGACGACCTGGAATCCAGTGGCCGTATAAACCCGATCGAGAAACGCCAGTTTATTGCTTGCTTCGCGGACTGCGCTGGTCGCGACGACGCGGACCTTGTTGGTTGCTTCGTGTCCGTATTCGGCAAGAACCCGGCGATAGCTTTTCAGCACTCGCACGCATTCTTC
>JBAXBD010000706.1:0-3537 GCA_037142165.1 Schlesneria sp.
CCGCGACCTTGATTCAACGCGTAGTGGTTACACATCGATGGTTCGTTGCTCGATTCAAGCCGCTGTTCTTTACCTGTTCGCTTACTCGACGACGGTCTGGACGGCACGAGCGACGGCGCAGGATCGTGTCTTGATTCAGCAACCAGGCGGAAGCCGATTTCCGATGTCGGGATATATCGAAGACTACACGGGACGGGAAATCGCACTTCGTATCAAGCCCAATGAGCCTGTTCGGCGTTACCCGCGCGCTGACATCATTGAAGTCACAACGGAATACACGCCACATCATGATCGAGGGCGCAAGTTATTTGCCAGAGGCAAGATCACCGAAGCATGCGACGAATTCACTTCGGCCTTAAACGATGAAGACCGCCCTTGGGTTCGAAGAGAAATCCTCGCGAGCCAGGTAAGGTGTGCCCTGTGGACCGGCGATTACTACACGGCGGTGTCTCGTTTTGTTCCGATTGTCCAGTCGGATGCTGAAACGTTTCACTATGGGTTGGTTCCATTGAATTGGACCGATGATCAGCCCGCTGCAAACCTCAAATTGGATGCAAGGAATTGGATCGGACCGAAAGCATCTCCGCTCTCGCAACTGATCGGGGCGAGTTGGCTGTTGTCTGTGGCGGATGTGACTGTGGAAGCGCAAGCAACATTGAAGAAACTCGCCCGGGAACCGGACGTTCGTATCCAGCGATTGGCGCAAATGCAGTTATGGCGAAGCAAGTTGAAAGGATCGTCTCAACTTGATCCAGACGAGATCACAGGTTGGGAAAAATTCGTCGAAGACCTGTCCGTCGAGTTGCGAGGTGGCTCGTACTTCGTGATCGGGCAAGCCTGGAAGCAGCGAAAAGAAAACGAAAAAGGTGCGAGAGCGTTTTTATGGCTGCCGCTGGTCTACGACGCCGACCGCTGGCTGAGCAGTCGAGCCTGCTTTGAGGCGGCCCAATCGCTCAGCAATGCAGGTGATCGAACCCAAGCTGTGAAGCTCTACAGCGAAGTCGTCTTCCGCTACGGAGATTCACCTTGGGGCCCCAAAGCCGAAGCCGCCTGGAACCTGTTGCGTCAACCGAATTCAGCCGAAACGAAAGCTCCTGAATGAATGTCGTTACTGTGCCATCAAATGCGCACGCAACTTGATGAGGATTCGAGTTCATTCACCTTTCTTCGGGTCGCTCACTTCAAGGCAAACAGCTTCAACCGCATTTCGGACGAGCAACTTGCCGCGAACCAGTACCGGATGATTCCAGCAAAAGCCGCTGTCGAACACCTTGAAGGTGGCGATGGCCTCGGGCTTCACAGGTGTTGCGGGGACCAACAGCAGATCACCGTCCTCCGTGATAATCAGCATAATGTCATCAACAAGCAGCAGTTGACCGTAACCGTATCGTCCCGATTTCCATTTGACATTTCCGTTTTCAATGTCCAGGCAGGCCAGTGTGCCATCATCGAGACCATATGCATGACCATCGCGAACGAAGAAGTCGTTGAACTTCGGGCGGAACCGGTTCGTCTTCCAGCGTTGTTTTGCAACCCATTCGTGACCATCTCCACCGGTAATGTCGAGCCTGACCGATCCGATTCCGTAGCCCGTTCCAAACAACAGGGAACCATCATCAAGCAGCCAAGGCATTGAGGAATTGACTTTCGGAGGATTTGCGAGTGGGAAGAACCACAACTCTTTTCCACCGTCGAGCGAATGGCCGGAAAGCCCATCCGCATTAGCAATCAACAATTGCCGTAATCCCCCGATATTTTCCACGCGAGGGCTGCCGTAACTCGCTTGACGTTTGCCAGAGGTCCATACGAGTTCACCTGATTTTTTGTCGTAAGCAGCAACTTCTTTATCAAAACCGATAGTACCTTCCTTTGCTGTTCCCCCAGGGACAACAATCACCAGGTTGTCAACAATCAGCGGCGACCCCGACATCCCCCACTCGATGTTCGGAGCAGCAACTTTTCCATCACCAGCATCCTTGAGGATATTCGTTGACCATGATGGTTTTCCCGTCGCCGCGTTGAGACAGTTCAGCACCCCGGTTCCGCCGAGGGTGTATAAGAACCCATCTTCAAATTGAGGAGTCGCGTGTGGACCCGGACCACCGTTTGGATCGACGATTGAAAGAATCGTCTTGTCCTGATGGACCCAGACCTCCGAGCCTGTTTCCATGTCATAGGCAACAACACATTCATGCTCGTCACGCTGCTCCTGCGTGAATGCATGGCTTCCGACCACAGCGAATGATGACCAGGCGCGTCCCATCGGATGTCGCCAGATCTGTTTCGGCGGTGCAGACTGCCAATCACGTCGTAACGATCCGTTTCGAACGATTCCATCTCGCTGAGGACCGCGAAATCCAGGCCAATCTCCCTCAGTGGCAACCAGCGACTGCGGATCGGCTTTCTGCGAATCGTCGTCAGTCGCCTTCTTTTCGACGGCTGATATTGAGTCCGATTGCTGTTTTCGATATTGGCGGGCAATTTCTTCAGGTGTCGGCTTCGAGCGTAAAATAAAGCGGCGTGGGATCATACCTCCATCCCATTCCAGACGATAAAGACTAAAAAAACCTAAAACCATCGCGGCAATCGCTCCGACAGCTCCCAGCCGGATTCGCCAGGACCATCCTGAGAAGAAGGTCCACCAGATCGCCAGCGAGAACAAGGCTGCCGGCCAGACGAACAGAACTGACATCGCGAAATACGTCGGGTCTTCCCACCACTTCGCCCAGAGAATGCTTTGAGCGATACAAGCGATTGCCAGTATCCCCGCAGCCCAGATCCAACGCCCACGCAGTTCGCTCTTGATGGGTGTCACTGCCTCAGGGACGGAAGCCTCAGTCGGTCGGGGAATGGCCACAGAACAAATCCTTGTCTGGAAACAACCTGCCGGTCGTTCTAAATTCGATACACTTAAAACTCTCAGCCGGTATTATTGCAGTTCGACCAGAAATATCTTCACTCCGACACCGAAAATGGACTACTCGGTAAAAATCCACGGTTGTTGAAGTCACGGGCCGAGAGAATCAAAACTGACTCAACGTCCTTGTTCCCTGTGCGCCGCCATCTTAGAATTTCCATATCGAACCCCAAACTTACGCCGAGCATTCAAAGTACACATGGCAGACGACTACTACAAAATACTTGGTGTCGCGAAAACTGCGACTGCGGACGAGATTCGTAAGGCTTATCGTAAGCTCGCACGGGTGAATCACCCGGACGCGAAGCCCAACGACGCGAAAGCCGCCGAAAAGTTCAAACAAATCCAAGAGGCATATGATGTCTTGAACGATGAGACGAAACGGAAGCAATACGATCAGTTCGGCCCCGATTTCGCGCGAATGGGTCAACAAGGACCCTTCGGGCCAGGAGGTCCAGTTGGATCTGGTGGCTTCGGTGGTGGAACTGGCCCGATCGACCTGAGCGAATTATTCGGTAACGGTGGGATCGATCTCGGCGATTTCTTTAATGGCGGCATGGGGGGCGGTGCAGCCTCTTCCAGCGGACGTCGAGGGAAACGGGCTGCCGCACGAGGCGAAG
>JBAXBD010000707.1:0-3535 GCA_037142165.1 Schlesneria sp.
CCAGGAATACCGTCCTGTCAAAAGGCCGTACCGCGTCGGCGAGCAGACTGATGAACCACTATGGGCATCGCGGAACATCATTCCCTGAGTCGCCAGACGATCGAGGTTTGGTGTTTGGATCTTTCCGTTTTGCGGATTGAATGCCCGCACGTCTCCGTAACCGAGATCATCGGCCAGGATGTAAACAATGTTGGGACGAGAAGACTGAGCGACGGCAATCGACCCCAATGGGATCTCGTTCGCGAGTACGCACATGATGAGGATTTTGAGATAGGTGTTCATGGCGAGGATCGTACTGACTGGCGGAAAAAACCTCAAAGAACGTTCGCATCAAAGGTTTACGTGAAGAACTGATTGAAAAATGAATAATGACTGAAATTTTAACCGTGATAAATGATTCGCGACTTCGCCAATGACTGGAAGGCTCAATAGGAGCAGCGATGATGGCAAGTTTAGTCGATCGTGTTTCCGTGACATGAAAGCAAATCCGTCGCCGCAGGTTTCGTAAATTAGCGGCAATACATCTTAATTCTGTTTTGTGGTTGCTTGAAATGAACCGTCAGCCGTATCAGACGCCGCCGCGAACATGGGAACCCCGGATGACCCCTTGGCTGGTTCGCTGGATGCGGCCATTGATCAAACGGGACTTGAAGCGACAGCAGATCGACCAGCTCGACATCCAGGGACTCGATCACTTGAGCGGTGCCATCGACGACGGTGCAGGAATACTGATTACGCCGAATCATTCATTTCACTACGACTCGTATGTTCTGATCGAAACCTCGCATCGCGTTCATTTGCCGTTCCATTTCATGACAGCCTGGCAAGTGTTTCAGATGAGTACTCCATTTCAACGCTGGATGTTGCAGCGACATGGATGTTTCAGCGTGGACCGAGAATCAAGCGATACCGGGGCGCTGAAACGTTCGATTGAAATTTTGAGCGAAAGCCGTCATCCGCTGGTGATCTTTCCCGAAGGGGACATCTATCACCACAGTGATCGAGTCAGCCCCTTCCGCGATGGTGCAGCGGCAATAGCCTTGTCAGCATCCAAACGGGCGTCGCGTAAAGTCGTTGTTGTGCCTTGTTCGCTGAAATGCTTTTATCTCAACGATCCGACCCCGTCACTTAACGAAACCTTGGACCGGCTGGAGCAGTCGCTTCACTGGCGTCCACAACCGAACATGGCTTTGGATGCCCGCGTCTACCGGATCGCCGAGGGGCTACTGACCTTAAAAGAAATGGAATACATGGGACAGCCGCAGTCTGGCGGCCTGGTTGAACGGATCGGGAGACTTGCCAACGATGTGCTTGATCGACTGGAAGACAAGCAAGGTCGGCCACATGGCACGGATTCGATTCCCGAACGAGTGCGAGACGCCAGGCGCGACATCATCCTGCAAATGGGCCAAACGGACTTGACTGCAGAACGAAGGAATTCCCTGAACGATGACATGGAAGATCTGTTTTTCGTGATTCAGCTTTACAGTTACCCCGGCGATTATGTCTCGGAAAAGCCGGTGATTGAACGCGTTGCCGAAACACTCGACAAGTTCGAGGAAGATGTTCTGAAAGCCGATTATCCCCGTGTTCGCGGACCCCGACGAGTTGTCGTGCGGTTTGGAACACCACTCGAAATCCCCAAAGAACGCGGAGGTCGCGGTGCGATCGCCGAATGGACACGACGAATCGAGAATGAAGTCCAGGCCGGTCTTGATGCGATTAACGCCTCACAGAAGGAAGCGGGATGCTGAGACTTGTTGATATTGCCAAGTCATTCGGAACCCAAGTGGTCTTGCTTCCGATGTCGAAGGAGATTCCCGTGGGGAAAACCGCGAATCTCTTCTTCTCAATTGACTTAATTCAGCTTGAGAAGCTTCCTCAAACAAGACTCAAGGAACTCGGCGCCCCTGATAAATTCGACGCCAATCTCGACAGCGAACAGCGGCTGACCCAGCCAGGCTTCTGGCGAAATCTTCACGATGTCTTTCTGTGTTGTGAAAACGACATCAACCGAACGCTCACGTGCGGCCTTTGCCAGTTTTGCAAGGTCATCCGCCTGATAATGATGGTGATCGGGAAATTCCTGGATCAGATCACAATTCACCCCGATTGAACCAACGGTCTTACGAAAGCCGTCAGGATTACCGATTCCGCAAAATGCGAATGCTTTCTTTCCAGCAACAGAGCTTAATGCATGGGACTGCCAGTTCACGTCGACGAGATGCGTCGGCTTGAACCTAACTTCCACACAATCATCGATGCCACGAATCCGACGTAAATCATCTCGTAGCGACTGAAGCTGATCCGACGAGCATTGATCAGCTCGGGTAATGACAACCAGATCCGCTCGACGTAAACCACTGATCGACTCACGCAATAACCCTCGAGGCAGAACGTGCCCATAACCCCAAGGCTTCAATGCATCAACAAGAACCAGATCGAGATCCCGATGCAATCGGCGATGTTGAAAACCATCGTCCAGCAACAGCACATTGCAACCAAACTCGGCAATCGCCCTGCAAGCCGAATTCACTCGGTTCCGCTGCTGAAGATGCGGGACCCCCGGACAAAGCCGATCCAAAACCATCTTCTCATCATTCCCCCCCTGCGCAGCGGGTTCATGCGCGCTGCCAGATGGGTTCAGAACAGGAAAATCTGTCGCGCGTTGGAAAATTTGTTCTGTCGACCCAGGAGGACTGAAAATGCCGTTCGTTTTCGATGCTTTTGAATTGACCTGATCTACCTGATTGAGTGTTCGATAGCCCCGGCTAAGTAACCCTGGCTTACGCCCCTGAGAGACCAACCAATTCGCTAACCATGCTGCCAGGGGGGTTTTGCCGGTTCCCCCCGTGGTGATGTTACCCAGGCTGATAACGGGGACAGAAACTTGATGAACCTGCAGCCATTTCCGTGTGTAGGCGAGATTCCGCAAGCTCATTACTGAGGCATAACCCCATGAGGCAACTTCCAGACCGCACCTTAGCAGTCTCGCAGAGACATCGCGACGGCGTCCCGAGAGCAATTCATGCAGAGCGGCTTCATCCATTGAGCGACTCGGGCTGCCGTGATCGGGTGTTCGAACGAAAAAACTGGCCGATCAAAAGATCGTCTATCAATAAAGAGGTCGGGCGGCCAATTTTGAAACTGGTACGCCCGACACTCTCTTCAAACACTGAGAGTCCGATGGCTTGCGCCGCCCAACTCTTCATTTTGTTATGTGCATCACGCCAACTCGGCGACCTTCTTGCAGATCGCGTCGGCCATTTGGCTGGTGCCAACTGCGGTTGGGTCGGTGCGGTGCGGCTTGAGGTCGTAGGTCACGTCTTTCCCTTCCGAGATGACACTCGCGACTGCAGCTTCGAGTCGATCAGCGGCTTTCTGTTCGCCGAGATGTTCAAGCATCAGTTTCGCAGACAGGATGAGTGCAGTCGGGTTGACCTTGTTCTGGCCTTTGTACTTTGGAGCACTGCCGTGTGTCGCTTCGAAGATCGCGGAATCGGCACCATAGTTGGCGCCTGGTGCGACTCCAAGC
>JBAXBD010000708.1:0-3523 GCA_037142165.1 Schlesneria sp.
CCTAAACTTCCTCGCCTGGTACTCCGCAAAAGCTGTCATGAAGGCCGCAAACAGGAAGCCCGAGGCAATTCCGGAGGGGATGCCGACCGCTGGCCCATGTTGGAACGCGAAAAACGCCCCCATAAATATGCCGAACGTGAGCCACAAAATCAGAAAATTCTTCATCGTCTGCAACATTGGAACGTACCTTGTGGTCAAAATCCTTATTCTCAAGCAGGAAAAAGACGAGAACACGGTCCCGGAGAACCTGTTACGGAGTGATTCTTCGGAGTCGATGAATCGTTCGCACCTCGGCATGATTCAACGTTGCCTTGGCTCCAGGTTTCCAAAACACGGGCTTCCTGACCAGTGATCCTTCAGCATGGGCAACGACCGTGGTGGGTCCGGTTAGAAGTAGTGCGGTTTTAGTACGCATGGGAACTTCTCCATTCGATCGGTTAAAGGCGGCGAGGATTACGACTCTCATTGAGTCCGCCTGTAACCTGCGAACTCGATTCGCAAAAAAGGGGAGCGATTTACTCAACGAATTGACTTATCGACAGGTCGTCGTTGACTCTAACGCAGCCGATCTCAGAAGTCATCATAAGTCCCTGTTTCAATCACGAGAATCTGAGGTGGGGAAAGCAGTTGCAGCGAACGTACTCCGGCAACCCTGACAGTACAGGACGCCGTTTGAACTCGGCTGGCGGGAGAAAGAACCGTGATTCCAAGCAAAAATGAGATTGAATGGCTCGCTTCGGCAAAAGGAAAGGGATCTGCTCTTGTTTTTGACATGACATGGCTATGCTGAATAGGAACTCGTGGCATTCGAAACACTTTGACCGCGATTTTCGATTCGCCTCCAAGGTTCCAAAAGGTAAATTATGGGACTTCACTTACTAATCGATTCGCAGCAGCCGATCACGCGCCCCCAGGGAGAGAAGATAAGGGGACAGGTCCAGATACATAAGGACCTGTCCCCTTATATACACGCTCTGAAGTGGCCACAGGGCTTTTACCCCAACTATTTCCTTGCTCGCGGCGGAGCCGCTACCGGTACGCACACACGTCGATTCTTGTTAGAACCAAAAGAACCACATGGCAGCCTTGTTTTCTGCATCCGAAAGGGAACTTGATGGTCCTACGCTGGATTCCAAACGTTCAGTCTCTAATCGTTGTGGTAAAGAATTCCACACTCCCCGGCCAACTGCGTTCACGGTGTCGAAGGCGGGCGCTGTCGGCGAACTCGTCGATCGCCTACATTGAGTTGATCGAACCACGAAGAATGTTGAGTGGACTCGACGTCTTTAATTCAGCGATGGCATCGGCCGGATCGACATATAATACAAACGTTGCTGCCGATCAGGCCCAAGACGTAGCCAGCGACCTGATCACGACGAATTCCTATTTCCAGGCTGGTAATCAAACCAAATCAAACGGAGAGATGTTCGCCGCAATCAACCCCGAATTCGTAAACGCCTTATTGGCTGCCGCACTAGCCGCAGGCCCGATCAATTCTGGCCACCACCCGCTACCGTTTTCCGTTGTTATGGAAGCATATAAGGAAGGAAAGATAACTGCCGATGCTGTGATACTGGCGGCAGAGACATACTTCCAGGACCCAGGGCATAACGGCGGAACATATGGGGACATCTCTCATCCGACATACACCGATGAAGTGAGGGATGAATTGGACAATCTCATCAAAAAGAATGGCGGTAAGCCAATCGACAAGGTGAAAATGAACGAATTCTTGGGGAATCTGACACAAGGAAACGGCGCCAATGGCAAGCCGAACCTAATTATCGGGAAATTCAACGACGCAGTGATTGGCATCGCGCAAAAGGCGGGTAAAACGATCGAAAGTGTAGTAGATCGAACGTTGGCAGACATTGATGACGTCATCGCACGCGGCAAGGCCAATTCGAATTTCTGGAACAGGCGGATTGCAGGCGGTCTTTTGGCAGCTGGATTGACGAATGTCCTCAGCGAAAAGACGAAAGCTGGTCAGGCGGCGCTCGCGAGTCCAAACCTGCGAAAGGCAATCATTGAGCTTGAGGAGGGGAATATCCAGCGCGCTCAAGACCTCATTCTGGGCACCCAGGCGGGGGGCGTCGAAGAGGGTGGTACAAATTCGGTGATGGAAGACCTAGAAAAGGCTGGTGTGTCTGGGCCAGCCCGCCTTAGTGCTCAAGACGATTTTGAGAAATTGTTAAGATCCTTTCCCGCCGAATGCGAACGAGCTAAAAAAATCTTGAATGACGGACGGTGAATTTTTTCGGAGATCGACGGTGGGCTTTGAGAGAACGGTGTCTGTTGTTGCGGTCATTATCATGGTGTGGGGTTGCGCGGACTCGGCGCTCATCGAAATTCCGCCGTGGTCATCCGCATCAAAAGTCAGCGAACCGAACGGAGAACCAATGCCTCATCTCGAAAATCCCTTTGGCGCGGAATTCGGTGACCTCAATTCGACCCCGCTCGCACTGTTTGAGGCCGAACTGCGAGCATGCCTGGTACGAAACAATGGATTTGCCTCACTGCCAGTCGACGAGGTGCTGGAGATTTACCGTCATAATTTGGTTGGCCCTCTTGGCGATTCAGAACGGTATTGGCTCCGACTGCCACGACTGGCCGCATTTACCGGAGAAACCGTGCGCCGACTCCAAAACGACGTGTTGAGGAAGTTTCCCGAGTGGACGATTGCGCTCGAGCAACAATGTCTCGAGTGCCAAGAGGTCTTTATTAGGCACGACGCGGTTCGTACAAACAGCGCCACTGATATCGATGACTTGGATGCCTTCATGGATGAACTCAGATCTCTTGAGCGCAAAGCACGCGAAAGAGTTGAGGGTTCGGTGCTGCGGCAATTTGAATATGTGCGACCAATGATTCCCGGATTATTGCACCTAGTTACCGACGAAACGCCCTGCATCGTCGTTGCCGCTTTTGACAACTGGAGAGGAGATATGGATGTGTTGTGCGTCTGGAGCCTGTCGAGAACGACTGATTGGAACGTCACGATCCCAGGCACTCGTGGGGCCTCCGGTGGGTCGTTCCCAGTCACCGACGACGGTATCGCTATTTCGCGAGAATCGGACATCAAAACCTATCGCCAACTCCGTTCAACAGCCAATCTGTGGTTGGTGCAGAGCGGAATTCGCGCATCCTACCCAGGCGATGCCTTCGTGTGTGAAGGGCCAATACCGAGTGATGGTTCGAAACCGACTGAATTCCCAATTACAATCGAACGATCGACATTCTTACGTGATAGGGATTTGCCACGTATTGAGTTGCCGTGATGTCCGACTTCGTCCGTGGAAAACACAAAGGGACAGGTCGATTTTTTTCAATTCCACATTCTCGGATTTGTCATCAAGTTCTAATTCTGTTTTCGTGTAAACTCGGCATTGATGCGAAGGCCTCAAATCCCATCAGGCCGCGCAACAAATCATAGGCAAGCAAAAATGAGATTGAATGGCTCGCTTCGGTAAAAGGAAAGGGATCTGCTCTTGTTTTTGACATGACATGGCTATGCTGAATAGGA
>JBAXBD010000709.1:0-3521 GCA_037142165.1 Schlesneria sp.
GCCCTTTTGTATGAGCTGCAATCGAATTCGAATCACCGCCGACGGAAAACTTCGCAACTGTCTTTTCAGCCTGGAAGAGACCGACATTCGCAGCCTGCTGCGTGGCAACGCACCCGTCGATCAAATCGCAAACGCAATTCGTTTCAGCGTGGCAGCCAAGAAGGAAGGCCACGAAATCAACACAGCTCGCTTTATCCAGCCCGAGCGACCGATGTATTCGATTGGGGGATGAAGAATTTGTCCGTCGTCAACGTGAATTGACTAGTTACAGTTTGCTGCATCCGCTAATGCACACAAACGAGTGTGGACTTTTCTGGCGAGAGTCAATTTATTCGGCGATTAAACATATCAACAAACGCAAAATCACCACCGCCATTCGTTTGTACCGTTCCCCTTGTAACCGACACGTTTTGCTAATGACGCAAGCCGGTAATCAACAACGAAGCCGTTGTCCTCTCCACCACCTTCGGTTTGGTCACCGCTGCAAAAAAACTTATCAGTTTGCCGTCTCTTAAAGAGTTCGTTTCCCCTCTCGATCAATGATGACATGTCCGAATACGAAGAACCTACGATTGCACGGTAAATGCAGTAACTTTCGTATGCTAGTTCATGTCTGGATCGATGAAGTTGATCAATCCCTTTCTCCCATTGTAATTCGTTCCACGTTCCATAGAGCCATTGACCCAAGACCGCGTCCAACAGTCGGTCACTTTCAAGGCCATCGGTCTTGAAACGGGTCTCCGAGTCGCATTGACCAATGAGATACGAAATGAACGGCACTCGTTCAGCAGGAGTATCTGAAATTGTTGCTTTTTCACCACCAATCACCACCATTGAATTCCAATTGTCCTTAAACTCCTGCACCGATGATGCCAAGAATTCTGTTGGGTTTCTGGAGTCACGCCAACTTATCAGACCTTGCATCAAACGACACTTGAATGCTTGCCGACAGTTCATCGCCGCCAATTGATAGTTAGAAGAAGATTGAGCGGCGCTCATCCCGCGGCGTGATCGTTCAGCCTGTTGACCGAAGAACTCAATCATTTCAGAAGTTGTTATTGCCATGATAAATCAATTGAAAATGCACACGGGCGAGAACAGGAGAATTAATACAAGTTAAAATGTTAACATGCGGCGTCACCGGCGTTTCGCACCCAAATTACTGGACGTTAACTTCGGTAAAATTAAAGTTCGTCAATTTCTCTTGTGTAATCGCCTTCATTAACGCCTTCGAGCATACAGAACGAACTTCCATCCCTTGAGCAAAGTCGAGTCCGTTGAGCTTTTCGTGAATAACCACCGGCGGTGCAGTGAAGTACAAGACAATCAACGGATCTTTCGGGTTTTGTGACAGCGGTACAAACGAGGACCGAGCGAGATCGACAAACTCGATCAGCTCAGAAGTCAAAAGTTCGCATTCGCCGATCGGATTCCGATCCGTGTTGCTGACAATTCGAAGCGGCGTAAAGTGTGCATTTCCCAAATTGAATTTTCGAAAGAGATTTGCCGCTCGTTTCGATAAATAAATCATTCCTGTCAGGCAGCGGATCATATCCGGTAGCGTCTTTCTGCCGTCACAACATTCTGCGGTGAGAATATCTGGCAAGTCTTCCACGGTCCATCGTCTGACCTGCTTTCCGCCATCGATAATTGGAGAAAACACTTCGGTGTACTTAATTGAACGGGAAGCCTCCATTGCAACGTAATCTGAATCAGGCTTTTTGGCCACGACTTACACCTCAGCAATCTAAACAACGAGAAAATGCAAGCGGGTCAGGGCTGACGGTTGTACTGATCTGGGAACATTTAAAGTCAGCGGATCGTATTCAATTCCACAGGACGGGCGGCGGACTCGTCGCCCGTCTTGAATGCCTTGATCGGCATTCAATAAGTGACGATACAAATTGATTCAACCAACGAAAAGAGTGCCCTTGAAACGCGTTTATGAGTCCTGACTTCGTTTATTTATTTCCACCACAAAGGCCACGAAGAGCGCGAAGGAATCAAAGAGCGAAACGCCCGACACTATCTTTCAACGGGACGTAGTTCAGTCGATGTACTTCAATCGCACGGGCAATCTCGCAATTGGAAAGGTCGTCGAATTCTATCTTCGCGCTCTTTGTGGTGACTCTCTGCCAATCTCTACCGCCGAACAGTTCATTGAACCGAGCGATTTCTAGTCGTTCATCAAGTTCGAAATCAAGCAAGATGAAGAGGAGACCTTCGGTCGATCGTTTGTACGAGGTCAGGAGACCACAACAGCCACGATTTTTTGGTGGGACTTCGAAGACTTGTCCCACCCTACTTCAAAACGCCTTGAACTGGCGGACGATGACTCGGGCGGAACGGAGGCCGTCGACTGCGGCGCTGACGATGCCGCCTGCGTAGCCCGCTCCTTCACCGACGGGATACAGTCCCGCGATATGTGGACACTGTCGAGTCTTCAGATCGCGGTCGATGCGGATGGGTGAACTGCCGCGCATTTCGGGGCCGACCAGAATTGCGTTCTTCAGGAAGTCGCCACGTAGTTTCTTATCCATGATCGGCAAGCTTTTGCGAATTGCGTCCGTCACAACGGCTGGTAAGACCAGATCGAGTTGTGCTGGCTGAACGCCGCGTTGATACGAACAATCGAGTTTCGCTTCAGGGTGGGTTGCCTTCCCTTTCAGGAAATCTCGGGCGGTTTGAATCGGTGAGAGATAGTTCGCTCGTCCCAGCCGGAACGCGACCGATTCAAAATGTTGCTGCAGGTGCATCCCGGCGAGCGGGTGTGAATTGCCGAATTCGTTCGGTTCGAGCGTCACCATGATGCCGCTGTTTGCGAAGGGAGTATCGTGTCGAGAGTTACTCATGCCGTTTGAGCAGAACATGTCGGGTTCGCTGATGCTGGGCATGATGATCCCTCCCGCACACATGCAGAACGTGAAGACATCTTTGGACCCTTTGGCTTGTAACGTGTAATCTGCCGCACCGAGGATGGCTTCGTATTCAGGTCGTCCGTACTTGTGGTGGTTGATCTGTGATTGCGGTTGCTCGATTCGCAGACCAAGTTGAAAGGCTTTCTGGATCATCGGGACGCCAAGATCGTACAGCATCTGATAAGTATCGCGGGCGCTGTGGCCGATCCCGAGAATCAGTTGGCTGCACGGCATATGACCCGACGACGTGTTGATACCAACTACGCGCCCGTCTCGGATATCGATTCCTTCGAACCGGCAGCCGAACTTGTATTCACCTCCCAAGGCCTCGATCTTTCGACGATAGTTGCGGCAGATCATGGGGAGCTTGTTGCTGCCGAGATGCGGTCGATTCTCATAGACCAGTGACGGTCGTCCGCCGCAATCGACGAAACTCCTCAAGACCCAATCGACATCCGGTCCTTCAAGACGACAGGTCAGTTTGCCATCGCTGAAGCAGCCGGCACCTCCTTCGCCGAACAAGTAATTGTTTTCACGATCGAAGCCGCCGCCCCGATCGAACTCACGAACGGCGGAGACTCGGTCTTTGACCGCTTCGCCCCG
>JBAXBD010000710.1:0-3517 GCA_037142165.1 Schlesneria sp.
GATTCACAAATCCGACGTAAAGAATTGGCAGCGATACATAGAAACCGAGTTCGACCGGGATCGTCCAAAGGCTTCCGTTTAAAACACCAAGCCCGAACCCTCGCATGAACGACGGATTGTAGACTTGAACGAATGTTGATTGAGCGACGATCCACAGTCCAAATGACGGGCAAGTTGCGAGAGAAGGGGTGACGACGCCGAACGCCGTTGTAATCAGAATTCCGACGGCCAATTGGACCCACAATGCAGGATAGATCCTCAAAACACGTTTCGTGGCATACTCTCGCCAGTTGTCCGATCTTTCCCACGAACGCGAAATCAGAAATCCGCTGATTGTGAAAAAAATCGGAACTCCCGGAAACCAGTGAATGAAATTAGCGAGCGTCGGATCACCGATTCCACTTGTAATCCCCAAGTGCCAACACGTATGGCAATAGACCACCTGTAATGCGGCAAGAAGTCGAATGAGATCGAAGTTGTTTGGACGCATTTCTACTTCTTACTCGCAAGTAAATTACATTTGTTATCCGACTGCTTATGCCGCTCGACTTTTTTCACTCAGTGTCGTCTGAGTGAGTTCACTCTTAGAGGCGACATTCATAACTTTCTGTATCGCGCGTGCCGTCTCTTCAATCTCTGTGACTTTCAGAGTTGGGTGGACCATGAACATCAGGCTCGTCTCGCCCAGTTCACGGGCGACCGGAAGTCGATCTTTTGGTCGCAGGCCTGGTTGATCGAAGGCCTTTTCCAGATAGATTTCACTGCACGACCCAGGACCACAGGGGATCCCTTCCGCCTGAAGATTCTGGACAATCCGATCACGAGTCCATCCGGCGTTCAAATACTCTGGCCGCACAAAAGCGTAATACTTGTAATAGCTATGCGACATATAAGCCGGAGCCTGCGGTATCCGTAACGCAGGAATTGCTGCCAATGAACTGGTAAGCATGGCTGCGTTTTTGCGTCTTGCTTCAATCCATTCAGGCAATCGCTTCAGCATGACACGACCCATCGCTGATTGCATTTCAGTCAATCGCCAATTCGTTCCGAAGCTTTCATGCAGCCAGCGGAACAGATGCGGCTGATGTGGTTTTTGAATTGCAGACAGGCTTTTGCCGTGATCTTTGAGACTCCAGCACTTATTCCAGAGTTCGCGGTCATTGGTGGTCATTAACCCACCCTCGCCGCCCGTCGTCATGATCTTGTCCTGACAGAATGAAAATGCACCGACGTGCCCAATCGTGCCGACGTGGCGGCCTTTGTACATCGCATGATGGGATTGAGCACAATCTTCAATGACCTTGATTCCATAAGTCCGTGCCAGATCCATGATCGGGTCCATATCGCATGGCCAGCCTGCCAGATGGACAGCGACGATTGCCCGGGTCCGGTGAGTCAACGCTGCTCGAATCGTGTCAACACTGAGAGTCTGGCTGTCTCGATCGACATCAGCGACCACGGGTTTTGCGCCGCGCATGACAGCACAACTGGCAGAGGCAATGAACGTACGGGTGGGGACGATCACTTCGTCGCCCGGTCCGATTCCCAGGCCATACAGAGCCAGTTCCAGTGCAACC
This sequence comes from Schlesneria sp., assembly GCA_037142165.1. Lineage (GTDB taxonomy): Bacteria > Planctomycetota > Planctomycetia > Planctomycetales > Planctomycetaceae > Schlesneria. The sequence continues at coordinate 1,578 of JBAXBD010000710.1, forward strand.
GTCCCGTTCGTCAAGGCGATTGCGTGTTTTGAGCCGATGGCTTCGGCATACTCTCGTTCAAAGAGTTTTCCTTCTTCTCCCGTCCAATAATTGACCTTATTGGAACGCAGGACCCTCGTTGATGCCTCAATGATTTCATCGTCAAAATAAGGCCAGGGCGAGAGAGCTCCCTGTCGAACGGGTTTTCCACCTTCCAGGGCCAAAACGTGATCTTCAAAATTGACCGTCTTCGACATCGAGAATCCTTCCGGCGCGAGATTGATTGGTTTAATTGGTTTCTGATTGATGCGAATTCAAGATGAGTAACGTAAATCCGTTCCCGTGATTTCTTGTCTTCTTACAGTTGCTGACAACACTCAGGTGTCTGGTTTATTAAGTGTGGAAAATCATTTTTGTGATCTAAGCCGACTTCTTCAGTTCATCTGTTTCTGCATGACGAACGATTCGGGGTGATGGTCCAACGACGGTACAGCCGCGAGGCACATTGTGGATGACGACGGTCCCCGCCCCGACTGTGACATCCGCTTCGATCCGAATATTTGGAATCACACTGCTTCCTGTGCCCAGCAGACTGCGATCTTCGACGCAAACTGTTCCGGATAAATGCGCTCCAGGTCCAATACCCACGTAATTCCCAATCTGACAGTCATGGTCGATGGACGCTGATGTGTTCACAATGACGTGGCAACCGACCGAAACATGCGGCTGGACCACAGCACCAGCGAAGACGACGGTTCCGGCTCCCAATTTGGCAGACTCATGAACGAATGCACGAGGGTGAATTGCGGTGATCCATTCGATCGGAAGCGATTCAACGAGTTTCTGTCGAATTCGAGCATCACCGATTCCAATGACCCCTGAAAACTTTTGAGGTGTCGCCCTGACATCTGCAATCGGGCCCCGAACAGGAATTCCCAGGATTTGAGATCCCCAAAGTTGTGAGTTGTCATCATAAATTGCATCGACAACAACACCTGCTGCCTGCAACGTGCTCACGACGACCTTCCCATGGCCGCCAGCTCCGATGACGACCACTTGCCTGGATCCTTCGAAGTCCGGCATGGAAACGTGGCCTTCTGCCGTAATTCCCTTGCGACCGAAGACCGCAGCAAACGTCTTCCAAAGTATCTGCACATCCAGCCAGAAACTTTGATTGTCGACGTACCAGACATCAAGCTGGAATCGCTCGTCCCATCCGACCGCGTTACGACCATTCACTTGTGCCCAACCTGTGATTCCAGGTGTGACATCGTGTCGGCGAGCTTGTTCCGGCGTGTACATTGGCAGATATCGAACCTTAAGCGGACGAGGTCCGACGAGGCTCATCTGGCCGATTACAACATTCCACAATTCTGGAAGTTCATCCAGGCTGCTGGCACGCAGAAATTTACCGAATGACGTAAGTCGTAAATCATCGTAAAGCAGTGCACCGTTTGCATCGCGCGCATCGGTCATCGATCTGAATTTACAGATCTTAAACAGCTTTCCTCCACGTCCCGGTCGTTCCTGGCGGAACAACACGGGCGAGCCAAGGAAAATACGCACAAGGACTGCAGTCACAGCCAGAACAGGGGCGAACACGATCAATACGGGAACGGCGACTGAAAGATCAAACAGCCGTTTGCCGAATCTGCGATAAAAGCCTTTCGACATATCAGGCGACCTTTTTATTGCCGATCTGTTGGACAAGTTCACCAAATTGCAGTGCTTGCTTGTTGCGATCGAAGAATTTGATCACGTAGTCGCGAGCAGACCGACCCATCTGTTCGCTTCGCGGTCGATTTGAAAAGAGCGTTCGGACGGCGTTGGCCATCGCTTGAGGATTGCCCGGAGGGACAGGAATGCCACCGTCTGCGGCTTCAATCACCTGGCGGATGACTCCATCGATTGCCAGAACGACGGGTCGCGATGCCGCCATGTAATCGAACACCTTGTTGGGA